>JBDTEQ010000084.1:0-28302 GCA_039922475.1 Edaphobacter sp. | reverse complement strand
CGCCAGCAGCCCAGCCGCCCCGCGCGTCTTCCTCGAAGAACCCGCCATGATCAAAAATCAGGGCGAACGCTGGTGGAACAAGATCGAGCAGCGTCACGACCGCTCCGGCATCGGCAACCTCGTCCGCCCCGAAGACATCTACCTCTCCCCCTGGGACCTCGACGACCGCCTCCACAAATACTCCGGCCTGGAGCTCGATCAACTAGGCGCAGTCGACATCCTCGACGCCGACCGCAGCGATCTCTCCGAAGTCGACTTCGCCACCCGCCCCACCATGCGCTTCCACGGTTCCATCCCCGCACTCATCGACGCACTCAACGCGCTCATGAAGCAGGAAGCCCGCATCCTCCTCACCGCTCCCAATCAAGGCGAAGTCGAACGCCTCGCCAGCCTCCTGCAGGAGTACCAGGTCCCCTACCGCCTCGGCTCCCGCAGCGAAGCCCCCGGCGGCTCTACCGTCTACACCGAATCCAGCTACCTCGCCGGCAACACCGTCGACCTCCGCACCCCGGTCATCGTCAAAACCACGATCGCCGCTGGCGTGCAGATCCTCGACCTCGACAAAGCCACCGCCCGCCAGCTCATCATCTTCGGCGCACAAGACCTCACCGATGACGCCGATGTCGCCCCCCGCCCCGTCCGCCGCGGAAAATCCAAAGCCTCTGCTTTCATCTCCGACTTCCGCGACCTCGCCGTAGGAGACTATGTCGTTCACGTCGAACACGGCATCTCCCGCTACTGCGGCCTGCGCGTCATCGAAGAAGACTCCGGCATCCCGCTCGAACTCATGATCCTCGAGTTCGCCGACGAAGCCAAACTCTACGTTCCACTCACGCGCCTCGACCTGATCCAGAAATATCGCTCCAGCGAAACCGGTCCGCCACCGGAACTCAACAAACTCGGCACACAAGGCTGGCAGAAAACCAAAGCCCGCGTAAAAAAAGCGATGGCCGACATGACGGCGGAACTGCTGAAGCTCTACGCCCAGCGCCAGGCCGCCGTCGGCACACCCTTCTCCCCCGACACCAACATGCAACACGAATTCGAAGACGCCTTCGACTTCAACGAAACCGACGACCAGCTCACCGCCATCGCCGACATCAAGCGCGACATGGAGTCCACCCAGCCCATGGATCGCCTCCTCTGCGGCGACGTAGGCTACGGCAAAACCGAAGTAGCCATGCGCGCCGCCTTCAAAGCCGTACAGGACGGAAAACAAGTAGCCGTCTTAACCCCGACAACCGTCCTAAGCTTCCAGCACTACGAGTCCTTCAAGCGCCGCTTCGCCAACTTCCCGGTCAACGTCGAGATGATCTCCCGCTTCCGCACAGCCAAGGAACAGAAGCTCATCCTCGAAAAAGCCGCCGAAGGCAAGATCGACATCCTCATCGGCACCCATCGCATCCTCTCCAAAGATTTAAAGTTCCAGGACCTCGGGCTCCTTGTCGTCGACGAAGAGCAGCGCTTCGGCGTCCGCCACAAAGAACGCCTCAAGCAGATGCGCGCCGCCATCGACGTGCTCAGCATGTCCGCCACGCCCATCCCGCGAACGCTTCACATGTCGCTCATCGGCCTTCGCGACATGTCCGTCATCGAAACCCCGCCCAAAGACCGAATGGCCATCCAGACCATCGTTGCCAAGTTCGACGAAAAGCTCATCCGCACCGCAGTCGAGATGGAGCTCGAACGTGGCGGTCAGGTCTACTTCGTCCACAACCGCGTAGAAACCATCTACGAGTTCGCCAGCAAGATCCGCGAACTCGTCCCGCAAGCCCGCATCGTCATAGGCCACGGCCAACTCCCCGAAGCCGAACTCGAACGCGTCATGCTCGCCTTCATGAACCACGAGTACGACGTCCTGGTCGCAACCAGCATCATCGAAAACGGCCTCGACATCCCCCTCGCCAACACCATCATCATCAACCGGGCCGACCGCCACGGCCTCTCCGAGCTCTACCAACTAAGAGGTCGCGTAGGCCGCAGCAATCGCCGTGCGTACAGCTATCTCCTCATCCCGCCCGAAACTGAACTAACCGAGATCGCCCGCCGCCGTTTAGCCGCATTGAAAGAATTCAGCGATCTAGGCGCAGGCTTCAAGATCGCCGCCCTCGACCTCGAGCTCCGTGGCGCAGGCAACATGCTAGGCGGCGAACAATCCGGCCACATCGAAGCCATCGGCTTCGAGATGTACACCACCATGCTCGAAGAGGCCGTCCGTAAAATGAAGGGCGAAGAAGATCAACCAGCCCACGCCAATACGGTCATCAACCTCGGCATCTCCGTCCGCATCGACAGCAACTACATCCCCGAAGAAAACCAGCGCCTCCGCATGTACAAGCGCATCGCCGGCGCGCAAACCCAATCCGACCTCGCCGATGTCCGCGCCGAACTGCATGACCGCTACGGCACCCCACCCGAAACCGTTTTGAACCTCCTCGCCGCCGGCGAAATCCGTCTCCACTGCGAGCAGCTCGGCATCTCCCAGCTCGACCGCAAGCGCACCCAGATCGAACTCGCCAACCCCAACGGCAACAAAAAGCATCCCCTCAAGACCTTCGTTGAGATGCTCCACGTCAAATTCGCCGCCGTCAACGCCGCCCCGGAAGAACTCGCCAAGGCCACAGTTAACCCCTCTGCTTTGATGAAATTGGTCAGCCGCAACGCCAAACGAGGCGCCCAATTTACCCCGCAGGGAACCCTCCGCTGGCCCCTCCCCTCCGCGAAAGCCGAAGACGTCCTCGCCGAGACCCGCGCCCTGCTCGATTCCCTTGACCCATAGCGGGTGACGTAATTTGATATCTCAGATATTATCGATGAAGGAAAGAAGGGTCAGTGCACGAAACGATCCGTATCGGCGCAATGGGTGTCACCTTTCACAAGACACGTCACGAGACCGGCGGCGTCTTCGATCTCTTCGAACTCACCATCCCCCCTCTCGTCCACGTCCCCATGCCGCACATTCATCGCATGTACGACGAGACCATCTTCGGCCTCGACGGCCACATGACCTGGACGCTCGGAGACAAGTCCACGCCTGTAACCTCCGGCAACGTCCTCTTCATCCCCCGCGGCATTCCCCACTTCTACGAGAACCGCCACCACACCACCGCGCGCATCCTCTGTCTCCAGACCCCTGGCCTCATGGGTCCCGAGTACTACAAGGAACTAGCCAGCCTCTATAGCCAGGACGGCATCGCCGACCTTGCCAGCATCGCCTCCACGATGAGCCGCTACGGCATCATCCCCGTCACTCGCGACAAACACCTCTCAGCCGCCGGTCCTCGAGCCTGACCAGTTCTAACCCTGCACCAAGCCGTGCTGCGTGTTATCGCCCAATCCTCTCATTCCAGCAGCGAACCATCGCATCACCGTAGCAAACCCTCCACATCAGGCCGTACACTTTCTTATCTATGAAGATCGCCGCCCTCCTCACACTTTCCCTCCTCACTGGAAATCTCATGACCGCATCCGCCCCCGCCCAGCATCTCTCCTCCGACGGCGCACCCCAGACCTTCCACTTCCTCGCCGACCAGTACTTCTCCGATGTCTACTTCCACTTCTCCCCCACCGCAGGCACATCCGCCGGTCTCCACCAGTACGACCCGCAACTCGAAGACTTCTCCGCCGCGAACATCCAGAAACAGATCGCCGCCCTCCACACCTATGAGAAGAAAGTCGAGGCCATCGACCCGACCGCACTCGACGCCTCTGTAGCTGGCGACCGCGAGATCCTCCTCAACAACATCCGAAGCCAGCTCCTCACCCTCGAAGTCATCCGCCCCTGGGAAAAGAACCCCGACATCTACTCATCCGGCATCACCAACTCCGCCTTCGTCATCATGGAGCGACCTTACGCCTCCGCGGACATCCGCCTCAAATCTCTCGTCGAGCGCGAAAAGCAAATGCCCCAGGCCCTCCTCGAAGCCCGCAAGAACCTCAAAAATCCACCCCACATCTACACTGAGATCGCCCTCGAACAGATCGACGACGACATCAGCTTCTTCCACAACGACGTCCCCTCCGCCTTTACCAGCGCCACCGACGCCGACACCAAAGCCGCCTTCGCCAAATCCAACGCCGCCGTCGTCGAAGCGCTCAAGTCCTACGGAGCATGGATGAAGTCCGATCTCCTCCCCCGCTCCAACGGAGACTACAAACTCGGCGCCGACACCTTCGCCAAAAAGCTCCGCTACGACGAGATGGTCGACATCCCCCTCGACCGCCTCCTCCAGATCGCCTTCGATGACCTGCACAAGAATCAAGCCGAGTTCGCCCGCATCGCCAAAGAAGTCGACCCCACCAAAACTCCGCAGCAGGTCCTCGCCGAACTAGCCACCATCCACCCCGCTCCGGACAAACTCCTCAACGCATTCCAGGACACCTTCTCCAGCCTCATCTCCTTCATCGATACCCACCACATCATCACCATCCCCTCGAAAGTCGAACCCACCCTAGAAGAGACGCCGCCCTTCATGCGTGCCACTACCCAGGCTTCCATGGACCCTCCAGGCCCCTTCGAAACCCGCTCCACCAAGGCCTACTTCAACGTCACGCTTCCCGAAAAATCCTGGACAGCAGAGCACATCGCCGAACACATGGCCGCCTTCAACGTCGGCACCATCATCAGCACCGGCGTCCACGAAGCCTACCCCGGCCACTACGTCCAGTTCCTCTGGATGCCGCAGTTTCCCTCCAACATCCGCAAGATTCTCGGTGCCAACACCAACATCGAAGGCTGGGCCCACTACTGCGAACAGATGATGCTGGACCAGGGCTATGCCGCAGCTCCATCCAACGCCACACCCGAGCAAACTCGCGAGGCAAAACTGATCCGGCTAGGCCAGCTTCAGGACGCCCTCCTCCGCGACGCTCGCTTCGTTAACTCCATCAAGCTCCACACCAGCCAGTTCACGTTCGACCAGGCCGTCAACTTCTTCGTCACCGACGGCTACCAGTCCCGCTCCATCGCCCTAGTAGAAACCAAGCGCGGTACCGCCGACGCCACCTACCTCTACTACACTCTCGGCAAACTTGAAATCATGAAACTCCGCGCCGACATGATGAAAAAGCAAGGCGCCGCCTTCAACCTCGAACAGTTTCACAACAATTTCATGCGCCAGGGATTCGCCCCCATCAAAATCATCCGCAAAGCCATGCTCCACGACGACTCGCCCGTCCTATAAGGAAGTCGTTGTACCATTGTGCGGTACTGTAGGATAAAATGATACTTGATTGGCGCGACACCTGGCTCAGAGACTACTTCGAAAAAGATGTCGGCTCGAAGAAGATCCCTGCCGACCTGCGAGACAGGCTTTTCCGCAAGTTGCAGTTGCTTGACGATGCATCGAACGACGCCGATCTTCGCATCCCTCCAAGCAACCACTTCGAAAAGCTGAGAGGAAAACTGGAGGGCTGGCATTCAATCAGAGTCAACAGTCAGTGGCGGTTGATATTCAAGTGGAGCGACGGCAAAGCCAGGAATGTTTATCTGGATAATCACTCCCACCGGTAGAAGTTACAACGTTGAAATGGGCCATCGCATCTGTTTATTAGGTGTTGTAAAGAAAATTGGAGCGAACCTGGAAGCCAGGAGAGACAGTCTCTATGTTGAACACAATAAGAAAGCCCGTCACAGTAGGCGAGATGTTGATCGAAGAGTTCCTGAAACCGCTCAACATAACTCAGACGGAGCTGGCCGAAAGATCAGGACTGCCGCGAAAACACGTCAACGAACTCTGCCGCAACCGCCGCGCCATCACTGCCGATACTGCCTTGATCCTGGGACGAGTCTTTGGCAACTCCGCCGACTTCTGGCTCAACACCCAGCGCCGAACAGACCTGTGGGAAGCTACGAACACGCCCAGCCGTCGACTCCGTATTGAACGCGCCAAGCCGATAAGGAATATCGCGAAATCAAGGCATGCGATCTCGGCGTAATCTTGTTGCTTCCTCGGGCTCTCGATAACTCGCAGCGAACAACCCTTTGCTACCATTACTCACCGCACGTTCAGACAGGAAGAGTCGTCCCAGACAATGACCACCCAGAAAATCCGTAAAGCCGTCTTCCCCGCCGCAGGCCTCGGCACTCGCTTCCTTCCCGCCACCAAGGCCATGCCAAAAGAGATGCTCTGTCTCGTCGACAAGCCTCTCATCCAGTACGGAGTCGAAGAGGCCGTAGCCGCCGGCTGCAATGAGATCATCATCATCACCGGCCGCGGCAAATCCACGATGGAGGACCACTTCGACGGCAGCCCCGAGCTCGAAGCCAACCTCCTCGCAAAAAATAAGATGGCTCTCCTCGAGATCACCCGCGCCGTCTCAAAGATCGCCCGCGTCACCTACACCCGTCAGGCCGAACCCCTCGGCCTCGGCCACGCCGTCCTTCAGGCAAAAGAGCTTATCGGCGACGAGCCCTTCGCAGTCCTCCTCCCCGACGACATCGTCGACGCCTCCGTTCCCTGCATGAAGCAGATGGTCGCAGCCTTCAATGAGACCCAATCCTCCATCCTCGCCTCCGAGATCATCGAAGGCCCCGCCATCTCCGCCTACGGTGTCCTCGACTGCACCCCGGACCCCAAAAACCCGCGCCTCCTCGACGTCAAAAACATGGTCGAAAAACCGAAGTTTGAAGACGCCCCTTCAAAGAACGCCATCATCGGCCGTTACATCCTCACCCCGCGCATCTTCGATATGCTCGAAACCATCACACCAGGCGCAGGCGGCGAACTCCAGCTCACCGACGCCATCAAAGCCCTGCTCAAACACGAAAAGGTCTACGGCTTCCACTACGAAGGCAAGCGCCACGACGCCGGCGACAAACTCGGCTTCCTCAAAGCCACAGTAGAATTCGCCCTCAAGCGCGACGACCTCGGCCCACCCCTCCGCGAATGGCTAAAATCCCTACCTCTATAAATTACGAAAACCCGCAATCAAGCGAGGAGCGGGCGCAAGCCTGCTTATTCCCATCTCCCCCGCAAAAAAACTCCTCGTGTATCTCCCATCGCCTATGCAACGATAGGTAGACTCGATATCTCCCATCGGTACGATTCCCAGGAGCAAGCATGAGCTTCAGCAAGATCACCCTCTTTCTCGCGGCAACCCTCTTCGCCGCGCCTCTTCTCGCGCAACAACCCTCGATGGACCCGGCCACCCGCCAGCTCGCTCACGACATCTTCAAGCAGCTCATCGAGATCAACTCCACCGACTCAGTCGGCAGCACCACTGCCGTCGCGGAAGCCATGCGCAAGCGTCTCCTCGATGCCGGCTTCGCCCCAGCCGACGCTGTCATCCTCGGCCCCAACCCGCGCAAGGGCAATCTCGTTGCGCGCCTCCACGGCCGCCCCGGCACCACGCTCAAACCCGTCCTCATCATCTGCCACACCGACGTCGTCGAAGCCAAACGCAGCGACTGGACCACCGACCCCTTCGTCTTCACCGAAAAGGACGGCTTCTTCTACGGTCGCGGCACCCAGGACATGAAGGACTCCAACGCCGCCATGGTCATGGCCTTCATCCGTATGAAGCGCGAAAACTACGTCCCCGACCGCGACCTCATCCTCGCCCTCACCGCTGACGAAGAAGGTGGCAAGTCCAACGGAGTCAACTGGCTCCTCAAAAACCATCGCAACCTCATCGACGCGGAGTTCGTCATCAACCCCGACGCTGGCGGTCTCACAACCAAGAACGGCAAACCCATCCTCCTCGGCGTCGAAGCCACCGAAAAGCTCTACGGCGACTACCACGTCACCGCGACCAACCCCGGCGGCCACAGCTCTCTCCCCACGCACGACAACGCCATCTACCACGTAGCCGACGCGCTCTCCCGCCTCGAAAAATCTCCCTTCCCCTTCGAACTCAACACAGTCACCCGCGCCGAGCTCACCACCCGCGCCACACTTGCCCACGGCCAGGAGGCGGAAGACCTCCGCGCCATCCTCAAAACTCCGCCCGATCCTGCCGCGATCAAGCGTCTCTCCGCCAATCCCGTCTACAACGCCACCATGCGCACCACCTGCATCGCCACCATGATGTCCGCCGGCCACGCACCCAACGCTCTCCCCGGCAGCGCACAGGCTAACGTCAACTGCCGCATCCTCCCCGGCCACTCCCAGGAACAAGTCCGCCAGGATCTCATCCGCATCTTCGCCGACCCCACCCTCAAAGTCGAGTACACCACCGACGCCGGAGAGGTCCTCGGCAAAGGCTCCGATCGCGTCTCCGCACCTCCGCCGCCCTTGAAAGATGCAGTCTTCAAGCCCCTCCACGAAACCGTGCAAGCCATGTGGCCTGGCCTCACCATCCTGCCCGAGATGGAGACCGGAGCCTCCGACAGCATCTACACCATGGCAGCCGGAATCCCCAGCTACGGCTTCAACGGGATGGCCATCGAAGAAGGTGACGACCGCGCTCACGGCAGAGACGAACGCCTCGGCATCAACTCCTACTACGCCGGCACAGAGTTCGCCTACCTCTACCTCAAAGCCATGACAAAATGACAGGGCCGATAAAACCGGGTGGCGTACCGGATCTTGAGAATTCAGTCCGGAAAGAAGACTATCGCCCTGAAAAATAAAGTGGCTTCAAAGAACACCCCTAGCTATCAATAGTTTGCATGAGTTCCGCATCTTCACAGAAAAGGTGACCGCCAGAAATGAATCAGTTCGTTCGCCGTTCGCTCCTCGCAGCATGTTTAGTTTCTCTCACGGCTCAACTCGCATCGGCCCAGGACACCCCTGCCGCTACCGCACAGTCCGCCCGGCCACCCCGCGGGCCGCGTCCCAATCCAACCAACCTCAAGGTTCTTCCGAAAACCATGACTGGTGACGACGTCATCAAGCTCATGCACCAGTTCACCGGTGACCTCGGCGTCGAATGCGAGTTCTGCCACGCGCGCAATCCGGAGACCAAACGCCTCGACTTCGCATCCGATGCCAATCCAGTCAAAAACGAGGCTCGCGTCATGATCAGGATGACCGAGGACATCAACACGAAGTACCTCACACAAATCGCCGATCACGATTCGGCAAACGCAGTAACCTGTGGCACCTGTCATCGCGGCATGATGATGCCGGAAACATTCGTCCCCAAGCCGCGTGAGCGTGGAAATCATCCGCCTGCACCCACCACCCCTCCTCCAGCCGCCAACTAGGTAGTATCGACATATAGGCGGCTCTTAAATCCTTGATCTCTATAAGGACTGTCATCCTTCTATGAAGAGTGGCGCAGTTGTCCAGTAGTATTTGCGAATAGATTGCGTACAGACTTCTATTTGTGCTCGTGGCACACAAGGGGGGGGCGATTCCCGGCCGCTCCGTCTGAGGATGTACTCTGGAGATATCTCTCCTGGTACAGAGGATGAACGAGCTGGCCGGGCTACCTTGCAACCGTCGCAAACACCTTGGGTAAAGCCGTTTTTCATTTCACAGGGTTTTTCCCCATGCTTCAACCTTGTGGTGCGAACCCGTTTTCGTCGAAGCATACCCCGTGTCGCAGCAGCGCCCAGACGGCTGTCAGCAGCTTGCGTGCGAGCGCGATCAGCGCCACTTGCAGCCGCTCCTTCGTTGACCACCTGCGACTGCTTCACGGTCTTCCCGCTTGCATCCACTGCAGTCAAGTAGCAAAATCGCTGATGTAGATCTACTTCAATGTGGGTCTGCATGGCGTATCTTCCTCCGGTTGGAATATCTGTGCTTCGAGCACGTACCAGGAAGGTACGCCACCCTCAGCCCTTCATCCCATCTGAGCGCAGCGTCTCGCAGCTTTATCGCGAGAGGCAGAGTCGAAGGACCAGCGGTTTGCTCCCGGCGTCACTCTCGTGTTGCCCCACTCGCGGCAACATCCAGTCCTCTATAGGTCGATACTGCCTGGCTTGCGCAACTTTATCTAATCCGTCCGTATCAGATAAGGCTCTGCCGCGGGGTCTTTCGGATGAATGCCGTCGGCCACCTCAGTGGCAGTCCGCTTATCCGGAAACTTCGGATTCACCCTCACCCAATATCCCGTCGGCCCCGGAAACTCGATCACCTTCGCCGTCGCATAACGACGCAACAGATCTTCCTTCAGCTTCACCGCGTCGGACTCCCGCGCAAACGCCCCAATCTGCACACACCATCGCCCTGCGGGATCGGCACTCGCCCGCACCGGAGCAGCAAAAGCCTCCACCTTCACCTTCGCAACCCCCACGCGATAAACCCCGGTCGCCTTCGCCGCAGCAAGCGAGAGGTCGATGATCCTCCCCCGCACAAACGGCCCCCTGTCGGTAATCTTCACCACAACCGATTGGTTGGTAGCCAGGTTCGTCACCCGCACCATCGTTCCCATCGGCAGCGTCAGGTGCGCGGCCGTCATCGCATTCTGGTCATACACTGTGCCATCGGCGCCTTTGCGTCCGGCATACGGCGGTCCATACCAACTCGCCAGTCCAATCTCCGTCGAAACCGGCTCGCCGAGATTGCTGGGCCCAGTCGCAGGGGTGGGAATCGTTGCCGAAGCCGTCGCATCCGGGTTTGTGGAATGCGCCGCTCTTCCGCCGCGACTCGCAGGCGGAGGCGGTGGTGGCTGATACGCCCGAACCGTCTCTCGATGGCAGCCGCCAGCCATCAGCGCAAGCGCAGACAGCATCGCGGCAGCCATCAGCCTGCTGTGCATCACGCCTTCGATCCCCCCTTGGGTTGCGAAGGAGGAGGAGGAGGCGTCGCTGTCCTCCGCGCATGGTCGTCCATCCGCTGCGCCAGTCTGTGCAACTCCACAGCCGCAGCACGCAAAGCCTCCGACCCATTTCGCCGAACATCCGGCACCACCTCATCGTTGATGTATTTCACAACGTTCTTCAGGTCCGTCTCCAGGTGCGCTGCAGCATCTTTCAACTGCCGCTCCCAGCCTCGTTTTGTCTCTTCGGTCGGCATATCCACACCTCTACATCATGATTAGATGACGCAGAAAAAGCAGGGTCAACGTACATCGCAGGCGATTCCACCCATGTGCCCACGTGGTAACGACCGATCGGCATTCAAAGCCGAAGCGCTATGCAAGCCCGATCGAATCCTCGCAGCATCAATAAACCAGACAACTTGCAGCCCCGAGTATGCGTCCGAATCCTCAGACAAGCGCATATACTAAGCCTTCATTGATAAATTCTGGCGTCGAGAGTCGTGCTTTTTGCTATTGCCTGCCAGGCGCGAATCGAAACGTTGAGGTGATCCTATTGAGTACGATGCGTAATCTTTTTCTCACACAGCCAAAACGCCCGGCGACTCTTCGCATAACGGTTGCCCTCCTGGCCGTGGCCTCACCGTTCGCCTTTGCCCACTCCGCTGTCGCTCAGACGCCTCTTGCGATAGCTCCTCCCCCGCCCTTCGCCGTAGCCGGCCTCTCCCCGAACTTGCCAGACTCGCCCGGCTATCTTGCCAGTTCTTCAAGAGAGACAGCAGACTCGCTCGAAGATTCAAACGGCGAAAGTTTAAACAACGAAGATTCAAACAACGACCAGCAAACCAATCCCAGTCCAGGCTCCGCAAAAGCCCGTACCAGGCAATCCGCGCATCTGCAGATGACCATCGCTCCAAATGAAATTGCAGCACCGATGCCTGTGCGCGACAAGGTTGTCGGCGGTTTGAAGAGTTCTGTCGGGCTGTTTTCCATGGCAGGATGGGTTGCCTCCGCCGGATGGACGCAGATCACAAACGGCAGCCCCAACTACGGTACCGACAAGGGAGCGTTCGGCCAGCGTCTCGCAGCATCCGCCGTTCGTAACGTCAGCGAAAACATCTTCACCGACTGCATCTTCGCTCCTGTCTTTCACGAAGATCCCCGGTACTACGTCATGGGCAGGGGAAACAACGTCTTCAAGCGCGCCATCTATGCTGCCACCCGCGCGGTCGTCACTCGTACCGACAGCGGCCACACCACGCCCAACTTTGCGCTACTCGCCGGCAACGCCGCAGGGTCGGCCCTGACCGTAACCTACTACCCCGCAAAGAACACAACGTTTACTGAAGTGGCCCAGACCTTCGGCGGCTCCCTCGGTGGTTCTGCGCTCGGTTTCGTCGTCACCGAGTTCATCGGCGACGCAATGGAACTCGTCCACCTCAAGAAGCGGGATTAATCTCCCTTCCTCCGCTACTATGGAGGGTAAGCGAGAGGGACCTTTTCAATGTGCCGGTTGCTGACAACGGGACTGCTGCTGTCTGCGATGGCCGCATACGCACAAACGGTACCTCCAACCCCTTCTGCGCCTGTTTCACCTCCCGACTCCGCAGCATCTGAGCTCCCTGACGCACCTGACGCCTGGCAGAGCCAGCAGGAAAACGTCGTCGTCGCAGCCGAAGCCTCCTTCAAAGCAACCGGCAAGGGAGCCCATCCCTGTGGCGTCGTCAACGCCATGAAGGTGGTCTACTTCGATCCCAACCGTTACGGTCAGATCCCCAAACCCTGCACGGAACTCATCTATCCCTACCAGCGCTTCCTTACCACCGACATCGTCATCCCGATGACCTGGCAGCAGAAAGGCTACCTCGCTCTCCACGACCTCACCGACCCCGCAAACATCGGCACAATCCTCGGCATCTCCGCCATCACCATCGGTGCCGACTCGCACTCCGCCTACGGGCCCGGCATGAAAGGCTTCGGCAAGATCGTCGGCGTCAGCGTTCTACAAGACGCCACCGCCCAGTTCTTAGGAGTCTTCGCCATCCCTGTCATCGCCCACCAGGACCCGCGTTACTTCCGTCTGCGTCACGCCCCCATCGCGAAACGCATCCTGTACTCCATCTCCCGTACCGTCATCTCGCGCAGCGATAGCGGCAAGTCCATTCCAAACTACGCGACCCTGCTGACCTACCCCATCGCCGCCGAGATTGACAATCTCCACGTCCCCGGAATCCACCCCGATGCGGCCTCAACTCTCACCCGCATCGCCACCGGCTACGCGCTCGACCCGATCAACGGTCTCCTCACAGAGTTCCTGCCCGACGTCGCCAGCCGCGTTCATATCCGTATCATCTTCGTGCAGCGCATCCTTAATAACATCGCCAGCTCCGACGGCGTCGTCGGGTTGCCCTGAAAAAATCTGTCCCATCTGCCCACTCCAAATCCCCATTCAATGCAATATCCTGCCGTTCACTTCCTAATCCTTCAAGATGGCATTTCATGTGCGTAATCTTATGGGTGGAATCGAAGGGTCTCGTCGCCGCATCTACTTATGAAGGCGACAGATAGCCGAACCACTCTCTTATTGAAGCTAAAAGGTCCTCGCAGCAAATTGCAGCGAATCAAAAGATAGAAGAAGAACGACACTCAGGAGACACGTCAATGCCGAAGGCCAAATTATTCGAAAAGTCTCTCACCTACGGAGCCAGAGCAGGGTGGGCCGTCTTCAATAAGTTGAACTCGTTCAGCCCCAATGCCAGCTTCACCCCCCGGTGGAGCGACAAGCCGCTGCTCAAGAGCTATCAGAAAGAGAAGCCGCCCCTCGGCTGGCCACGCACCACCGACTCCCTCTGTCCCAAGTGCATCCCGGAGATTCGCCAGCAGATCGTCGACGGCAAGCTCCCCCACGAGATCCTCCTCAACGAGAAGGTCGGCGAGATCAAGGCTCAGATCATCGAGCGCGACGGTCAGATCATGATGGTGAAAGACTGTCCCATCCACGGCCACTTTGAAGACGTCATGTCCATCGACACCGCCTTCTTCCGTCACCTCGAAGAGGTCTTCCCCGGCCGCGACATCCGCGCCCACAACGATGAGTCGCTTCACAACCACGGCACCTCCACCGTCACCCACGGCCGCGGTTCCGTCCTCACCATCGACCTCACCAACCGCTGCAACATGATGTGTGACCCCTGCTTCATGGACGCCAACCAGGTCGGCTTCGTCCACGAACTCACCTGGGACGAGATCAAGACCATGCTCGACAACGCCGTCACCATCAAGCCCCGTCGTCAGATGTCCGTCCAGTTCTCCGGCGGCGAGCCCACGCTCAGCCCCTACTTCCTCGACGCCGTCTCCTACGCCCGCAAGGTCGGATACACCTCCGTACAGGCTGCCACCAACGGCATCGAGTTCGCCAAGTCCAAGGAGTTCTCCAAGGCCGCCGCTGAAGCCGGCCTCCGCTACGCCTACCTCCAGTTCGACGGTATCGGCAACGCCGCCAACTCGCACCGCAAGGTCGGCAATGCGTTCGACGTGAAGCTCCAGGCCATCCACAACCTGCACGAGGCAGGCGTAGACATCGTTCCCGTAACCACCATCATCAACGGCATCAATAATGAGCAGGTCGGCAACATCATCAAGTTCGCCCTCGACAACCCGAAGAAGATCAACTTCCTCAGCTTCCAGCCCGTCAGCTTCACCGGCCGCGACGAAGACATCTCCGACGAGCGTCGCAAGGCGCAGCGTTACACCCTCTCGCACCTCGCCCACGACGTCAAAAATCAGACTGGCCTCGGCGAGCCCACACGCGACTGGTTCCCCATCTCCTTCATGTCCACCTTCTCCGACTGGGCCGACCTCGTTCACGGCCCCGACCGCGACTGGGGCCAGCTCTCCTGCGGCTGCCACCCGAACTGCGGCATCTCCATGGCGCTCATGATCGACAAGGAGACCAAGGAAGCCGTTCCCGTCACCGCATTCATCAATGCAGACCGCCTCGCCAAGGACGTCGCCCGCATCAACGACGCCGCCCGCGGCAAGTGGCTCTCCATCATCGGCGTCACCCTCGCGCTTCTCCGCAACTACAAGCCCGAGGCCGCCCCCACCCACTTCAAGATCAAGGACCTCCTGCAGAAGTTCGACAAGAGCTTCGGCGCCACCGGCAAGAGCTACGGCAAAGTCACCGCGGACCGCACCATGGAAGACATCAACAAGCGCCGCGGCGACCGCTGGAACTTCCTCTTCATCGCCGGCATGTGGTTCCAGGACCTCTTCAACTACGACTTCCGCCGCACCGAGCAGTGCATCATCCCCTACGCTACGCAGGAGGGTGAGATCAGCTTCTGCGCCTACAACACCGGCGTAGGCTGGCGCAACATCATCGAGAAGATGCACATGACCTCCACCCTCACCAAGTGGTACGAAGAGCATGGCCGTCACGAGATCTTCGCCGGCGGCAAGAAGGTCGGTCTCGAAAAAGAGTCCACCTACGACCTCATCGTCAACGAGGCCCACGTCAACGCAGCCGCCAACGACACCTTCGAGAAGTCCGGCGTCGCGAAGAACTCTCGCGAAGAAAAGATCCGCGCACGCGACGCAAAGATCAAGCAGGACGCCGAAAACGCCCGCATGGCCAAGCTCTACCGCAAGGAGATCCTCCAGGAGCCCGACGCTCCAGCAGGCTTCATCTCCCTCGGAGAGATCAAGCCAGCGGCCCCGGTCGAAGTCGTCAACAACATCGAAGAGACCGTCGCCGGCGACTAAGCATTGCATGCAGCAGACGCGCTCTGCGCAAAACCACAAAGTACCGCAACAAGAAGGCTGCCAGCAATGGCGGCCTTTCTTCGCACGAAGTGCGAACCCGGAGGGAGCAGGGGCCTTCAGGCCCCTGAAAACGAAGGCCAAAGAAAAGGGGCTTTAGCCCCGGGTCGTCCTTTATCCTTCCAATATGCCGCTCCCTGCGCCTCAAGAGCTCCGTACGTACTTCGTAACCGCCGTTACTGCAAACCGCCGCCGCCTCTTTCAAGTCGAATCCAACGCAAACATACTCCTGGAAACACTCACGCATTACCGCACTCAAAACCGCTACCAACTCCACGCCTTCGTCATCATGCCCGACCACCTGCACGCTATCATCACGCCTTCGCCCGAAGTCTCTCTCGAAAAGGCAATGCAATTCATTAAAGGCGGCTTCTCCTTCCGTCTCAAAAGCAAACTCGATGTATGGTCTCGTAGCTTCAACGAATCACAAATTCTCACACTGGAAAAGTTCGAGGCATGCAAGAGCTACATCGAACAAAACCCAGTCCGAGCAGGACTCGCCCCATCGCCAGAGATGTACAACCATGGCTCCGCGAAAAAGCTGGACGTGATAGACCCACGCCCATCGCACAAAGGCACGAGCCCGTTCGCGCAAAGACGTGAACTCACGAGCCCGTTCGCTCAAAGACGTGAAACCCATGAACCCATTCGCTCAAAGACGTGAAACCCATGAACCCCTTCGCGCAAAAACGTGAACCCATGAACCCATTCGCGCAAAGTACGAACCCACGAGCCCATTCGCGAAAAGCACGAACCCATGAGCCCGTTCGTGCGAAGCACGAACCCGGAGGGAGCAGGGGCCTTCAGGCCCCTGAAATAAGGCAAAAAGAAAAAGGGGCTTCAGCCCCGGGTCTTCCTTTATCCTTACCCAATGCTGCCTCCCACGCCAATGAACTTTGCACGTGCTTGCCCCCAGCTGCCACCGCCAATCTTCGCCGGACACGATCGCTTGAACACGAGAAAAAAATAAAGCGAACAGGCAGTGAGCTGGTTCCGCTCGAAGTTGTCGATTCAGTGCAAGTCGATGGCAAGGTTATTGTCCGCAGGAGCAGAAGCCCACGCTTCCGTAACCACAGTCAGGCGACGAGGGCACAACCATCGGGAAGGTTCAGTTCGTGTTGACCGTTATGAGCGTACGCCGTGCTGACGGCCGAGAAGCACTCCTACAATCTGCAACGGTCCAGAAAGGAAGCGGACATGGTGAGCCAATCTTTGGTCCATGCACGTTTCCCTTGCCTGCTGATCCAGCCGGACTCTTCCGGAAGGGACAGGATGTTGTAATACCCAAGGGGACCGAACTGGTTGCCACACTCGCACCTGGCAATTCCTAACTGGAAGCGTCTTCGTAACTCATCGTCTATAAGCGGATGAGCCTTTAGAACTCCACCAACTCCACACCCAACCGCTCAAAATCCTTCCGGTTCAGCGTAGCCAGCCCCATGCCATGTACCATCGCGGTCGCCCCGATCAGCGCATCCATTGACTCCATCTCCCAGCCCTCAGATCGCGATCTTGCAATGATGCGCCCGGTTAGGTCAGCCGTATGCCTTTCAACAGGAACGATGCGATCATCGAATCGTTCGGGCAAAGCGTGCACAAGCCAAAACTCCAGTTCATCTCGCTTCTTTCCAATGGAACTCAATTCAATGCCGGTCCGAATCTCCAGTAGCGTAGCGACGCTGAGGAACAAATCTTCCTCCTCTTGATCGTCGAGCCACTGGAGCACCCGCTCATTCGGCCTGTCTTTTGCGATCTGAGAGATCACATTCGTGTCGAGAAGATATCTCAAAACTCCACAGGCCTCGGATCGAGTCTCACCCGGCCAATCTTGATCCCGGAGCCACGCAACGGGGAGTTCAGCAAGAAATCCGCAAGGCTGCCCTTGGGGGTATCCGTACCAAATTCGGCTTTCCACTCTTCCATCGAGATCACTACAGCCACTGGCCGCCCATTCTTCGTGATCTGCTGCGGCCCCTTCTTCAGCGCCGAATCGATGACCTCGCTAAACTTCGCCTTCGCCTCCGCCACTGCCCAATTAGCCATGATGAGCCTCCAAAATGACCATTATAGTCAGAATGACCAGAGTAGTCATTCATTATCTCGCGATAGTCCTGCCAGGCGAGCCGCACTTGACATTTTCACTCTCTGGAGAGGGGCCAAAGTGAGCGGTTACCGAGGACGCGGTGCTTCCCATCAGCACGTACGCGCACCGAAGTCCACCCTCAAACCATCTATTTCGAAGACTTTACACACTATTTGACGGGGTGTGGCCTACTGCCCCGCAACAGTTCCAGACCCACGACTCGAATGAACCCGCCGATGCAACCGCGCGATGATCTGCCGCCGCTGCCTCGTCCCAAACACCCACTCTCGCACCGGCCCCACATCCACATGCACAAACTGGCTCACGGGATAATACCCGACGCCACCGGCCCTCAAGGAAAGCGCCGCATCTCTAAGCCGTACCGTCGTCACCCCTGGCACCCGAAGATCGATCGCATGCCCTTCCATATGCTGGCTATGCTCCGCCACCCCCGTCTGCGGGGAGTTCCGCCTCAAAGCCGCATTGGTCTCCGGCGTTCTGTACCCGCACACAATATCGATCACGCTGTTCAATTTTCCCAGCCGCGCCAGCATCGCATGCAGCACATCAAACTCTTTAGGATCGTAGTTGGTCACGTCCTGAGTATTGTGGTCACGCAGAAAGTAGTTCAGCTTCTCCAGCGCCTCGGGCACATACGTATCCCCAATCCGGTAGACGATATCAAGATCCTCCCCGGTATGCAGATTCGTCATCCGCAGCTCATACGGCTTTCCCTCTTCTGGAACATCGGGAACGTCAGTCGTAACCGCATCGTCTGCAATCTCTTCCGGCATCACCCCGGGAACCACGTCTTCACCATGCATCACTACCGGATGCGCCCTCATGTGAATCGTGCTCTTAAGCTTCGCATGCACCCGAGTCTTCGCCGTTCTTGCCCACGACGAACCGCTCACCCCAAAGACAACAACGAGCGCCGCCGTCGCCGCCGCGAAACCTCTTCCGGTGAATATCCGCATCCAAACTCCCTGGCCTTCAAATCTTTGCGAATGTCTATCCTAAATGAGATTTACTATTTGTCATTCGCTCATTCGAGTTTACCCATTGCATAGGGTAATCGGCATCGTGGGAATATAACTTTAGTGTCATACCCTCGAAATCGCCTGCCAAAATCTCTCAATACGAAGACACCCTCGTTGATTCCAGGATGGTTAGCTATCAGCCTCGCTGACTCACACGGTCATACACCAGCTTCGCCGCAGCAATATCTTCAATGGCGATCCCGACTGACTTGAACACCACCGCCCGATCCCTCCGATCAAGCCCAGCCCCATTCAACAGCTCCCCCAGCTCGGCGCTCACCTCCGCCTTCGCCAGCAGTATGTCTCCCGGTTCCTGCATCGCCGCCACACGCGACTCCACCACAACCGCCCCGCGCATCGCCTCATCATCCAGCTCCCGCCGGTCCGGGGTCACCGCCCCCACCGCACACACAACGGCGTCTTTTTTCAGCCATCGCCCCTGTAAAATCGGCACTGGCGAACTCGTCAGCGTCAGCACCACATCCGCGCCGCTTACCGCCTCCTCTGCCGAAGTCACGTTAGCCCCAACCTCCTCGGCAAATCGTCGCGCGTTCTCCTCCGACCGGCTCCAGACCCGTATCTCCTCAAACGTCCTCACTCGCCGCATCGCCTCCACATGCGACCGCGCCTGCACTCCGCTGCCTAAGATCCCCAGCACCTTCGCCTCACGCCGAGCCAGATGGTCCACCGCCACCGCAGACACCACCGCCGTCCTCATCTCCGTAATCAGCCGCCCATCCATCACTGCCAGCGGCTCGCCCGTGTCCGACCGAAACAGTTGAATCATCGCCATATGCGTATGTTTCTTCAATGCAACGTTCCCCGGATAGAACGTCACCATCTTCGCGCCCATTACTTCGCCATACACGGCAGGCATCACGGCAAACCATCCGCTATGTGCATCGACGGACATCACCGCCCGCAATGGCTGAACAACCCGGCCAGCAGAGAAATCCATCAACGCCTGCCTCATCGTAGGAATCAGGTCGTCAAACGACAGCGCCCCCCGCACCTCTTCTTCACTCAGAAATAACAACTTGTCCGTCGGCATAGGTGTTCCCATTATCATCTCTGCCAATCATCTTCCGCTGTGGCACCCTTATATCCATGCACCTCGACTCCATCCAGCTCCGCGTCCTCGGCTCCCTCATCGAAAAAGAGATCGCTACGCCCGAAAACTATCCGTTGTCCCTCAACGCTCTGGTCAACGCGTGCAACCAGCGTTCCAGCCGCGATCCCGTCCTCGATCTAACGGAGGAAGAGGTCCGCCAGGCCCTTCACTCTCTCGAAGACCGCACTCTTGCCACCGTAGTCCGCGACGCTCGTGTCCCCAAGTACGAGCATCGCGTCCGCACCGTCCTCAATCTCCGCCGCGACGAGACCGCCGTCCTCTGTCTCCTCATCCTCCGCGGCCCGCAGACTCCCGGCGAACTTCGCAGCCGTGCCGACCGCCTCTACACCTTCGACGACCTCGCCGCCGTCCAGTCCACCCTGGAGCGCCTCGCCGCCCGCTCCGCCACCGACGAATCCGGCAACCCCTCCACCGGCCCTCTCACAACCATTCTCCCCCGCCAACCCGGCTCCCGCGAAGCTCGCTACGCCCATCTCCTCGGAGATCCGCCCGATCTGTCTTCCGCACGCCCTTCCGGAGCATCCGACGAAGCAAGGGAGGCCCATCCGCACTCTTCAGACTCCACAGCAGCGCAGCGAATCTCCACACTGGAGGCAGAGGTCGCCTCGCTCACCACCGCCTTGGAGAATCTAAGATCTCGCCTGGAACTCCTGGAGCAAAATCGCTGATCCTATGCTCAAATAAGGACACTCTGCAGTCGGCAGTCCAGTCGTCAAAGGTAGGCTCTCTTATGTCGGATCCCACTACCCCTCGCGAGATCATGTCAGCAGGCCGAAAGGGTCACGGCCGCCGGGACGACGACCTGCGGCACGAGCGACTTGCCCGCCTTCTGAGTCAGGTCACGGAAGGAATCATCCTTGTCGATCGAGACTGGATCGTTACCTTCGCCAATGAGGAAGCGCGCTTTCACAGCCAGATCGCGCCGGCAGACATCGGTGGCAACAAGACATATTGGGAGATCTATCCTCATCTTCTGGGTACAAAGCTGGAGCAGTTCTGTCGCAACGTCATGCGAACCGGCAAAAAAGGCCGCATGGAGTACTACTCCGAACGCATCGATGGCTGGATCGATGTCTCGGTCTACCCAACCGACGAGGGCATCGCTGTCTACTATCACGACATCACCGACCGTAAAGGTGCAGAGTTCCTCCGAGACGCCTCCATCCGCCAGCTCCGCCAGGTCCTCGAGACCACCACCGATGCCGTTGCCACCATCGACCGCGACTGGAACTTCTCCTTCCTCAATCGGCGCGCCAAAGAGCTGCTCAGCCCAAAAGGCGAGCTCCTCGGAAAAAACTTCTGGCAGGAGTTTCCCGCCGCTATCCAGTCCCCTGAAGTTCTTCATCACTATCACCGCGCTATGAACGAAGAGATCCACGGCGAGTTCGAGGCTTTCTATCCGGATCCTCTCAATCTCTGGCTCTCCATACAGTCCCGCCCCTTTGATGACGGCATCGTCCTCTTCTTCCGCGACGTCACCGGCACCCGCCAGGCTGACATCGTCCTCCGGCAGCAACAAGACCTCCTCGCCTCGATCCAGCAGACCGCTCTCGTCGCCACCTGGGACATCGAATATGCCACTGGCAAAGTCACCTACGGCGACGGCTCCTACCCTGTCTTCGGTTATCCACTCGCCGACATCCCCGACTTTCGCGCCTTCAAGAAGATCGTCCTGCCCGAGTTCCTCCCCCTCATCGCAGCCTCCATTCAACAGGGTGTTGAACGCGGCGGGTTGACCGTGCAGGAGTTTCAGGTCCGTGCCGCCGATGGCAGAATCCTCTGGCTCGAAAGTCGCGGTCGCGCCGTTATGGTCGATGGAGTACCCACCCGTCTTCGCGGCCTCACCATCGACATCACCGCCCGCAAAAAGAACGAAGAAGCTCTCATCGCCAGCGAAGCCCGTTACCGCGTCCTCGCCGATCTCAACCCCCAGGCCATCTGGATGGGCGCTCCCGATGGCAGCGTCACCTACGCCAACCAGAACTTTCTCGACTACATCGGCCTCGCCGTCGAAGACCTCAGCGGTGCGGGCTGGCTCAACGCCTTCCATCCTGAAGATCGGCAGCAAGTCCTCGAAACATGGCTGCATTCCGTCGCCACTGGTGAAGACTACGATATGGAAGCCCGCATGGTGCGCGCACGCGACGGTCACGCTCGCTGGTGGTGTGTTCGCGCCCAGCCAGTTCGAGACGACTCCGGCAGAATCCTCCACTGGCTCGGCATCGCCATCGACATCGATGATCGCAAGACCTTCGCCGAGACCCTTCAGCGTCGCCAGGAAGAGACCGAGCGTCAGCGTGCCGAACTCGAAACCATCTACCAGACCGCACCCATCGGCCTCTCTCTCTTCGACCCCGTCGAATTCCGCTACCTCCGCATCAACGATCGTCAATGCGAGACCCTCGGCCTTCCAAGAGAACAGATCCTTGGCCGCCCCATCTTTGAACTCGCCCCACTCAAGGGCCTTCGCGAGATATTCGAGCAGGTCGCCCAGGGACATCAATTCAGAAATCTCGTCCTCGAAGGCGAACTCTCCACCCGCCCCGGAGAGCATCGTTTCTGGAACGTCAGCTACTCTCCTATATGCAACACCAATGGCACAGTCGAGGCCATCGCTGCTGTCATCCTTGAGATGACCACGCAGAAAAAGGCGGAAGCTGCCCTCATCCAGAGCGAAAAACTCGCCGCTGTGGGTCGCCTCGCCAGTTCCATCTCGCACGAGATCAACAATCCCCTCGAAGCCATCACCAATCTTCTCTACCTGATCAACCTGTCAGAAGATATCCCCGCAGGCGTCCGCGGCTACGTCCACACCGCGCAGAACGAGCTCTCCCGCGTCTGCCAGATCGCCACGCAAACCCTTCGCTTCCACCGCCAGGCCGTCCGTGCCACCAGCGTCAGCGCAGCCGATCTCGTCGACGCCGTCCTCAACCTCTATCAAGGCCGCCTCGCCAACTCCGGCATCCGCGTTGAAGCCACCTACTCCACCGCAAGCACCGTCCGCTGCTTCGAAAATGACATCCGTCAGGTTCTCAACAACCTCATCGCCAATGCCATCGATGCCATGCGTGCGGGAGGCGGCCGCCTTCTCGTTCGCGCCCACGAAGCCACGGATTACTCCCCGGAACATCCTCAGGGGCGTCGGGGCCTCCGCATCACCATCGCCGACACCGGCCACGGCATGTCTACAACCGTCCGTCAGCGTCTCTTCGAGCCCTTCTACACAACCAAGGATCTCAACGGCACCGGCCTTGGTCTCTGGATCTCATCGGACATCGTCAAGCGTCACCACGGCCGTCTTACCTTCCGCAGCACACAGCATCCTATTCGCCACGGCTCCATCTTTTCCCTGTTCCTGCCCCAGATCGACGAAGCAAGCCAGCAATCCAACTAGCCTGTCGAACCACTCCAGGAACCCAAACACAGGAGGGAACCCATGCCCGACCAATATGACGCCATCATCATCGGAACGGGAGCCGGCGGGGGAACCCTCGCGCTCCATCTCGCTCAGGCAGGCAAGCGCATCCTTATCCTTGAGCGCGGTCCTTTTCTCCCCCAGGAAAAGCTCAACTGGGACACCTCTGCCGTCTTCCTCGACAACCGCTATCACACCAAAGACGTCTGGCTCGACAAAGACAATCAACCTCTCCACCCGCAACAAGCCTACTTCGTCGGGGGCCAGACCAAGGTCTACGGTGCAGCTCTCTTCCGCCTCCGTGCTGAAGACTTCTCTGTCATCCACCACAAAGGCGGCATCTCGCCCGCATGGCCGCTCACCTACACCGACTTCGAACCCTACTACTGCCGTGCCGAAAAGCTCTTCGCCGCCCACGGTTATCTCAACGAACACCTCACCAGCCCCGATCCCACTGAGCCCTTCCACTCCAAACCCTACCCATTCCCCGCGCTCCCCAGCGAACCACGCATGCAGTCCATCTACGACGATGTAAAAAGGCTCGGCTACAACCCATTCCCCATGCCGCTCGGCCTGAAGCGCAACACCGCCGACCCCATCGAATCCAAATGCATCCGCTGCGACACCTGCGACGGCTATCCTTGTCTCGTTCACGCAAAATCCGACTCTGACATCAACTGCATCCGCCAGATCATGAATCTCCCCAATGTCACGTTGCTTACCGAAGCAAAAGTGACAAAAATAGTTACAAATCCTAACGGAACCGCCGCCACTTCCGTAGAAGTCCAGCACAACGGTCCCGTCAACGCACCACCTGAACTCGCCATTTACTACGGCAACATCATCGCTGTCTGTTGCGGAGCCATCAACTCCGCAGCTCTCCTCCTCCAATCAGCAACCGACAAACATCCTCGCGGCCTCGCCAACAACAGCTCCGACATGGTCGGCCGTCACTTCATGTACCACCAGGCCGACGCCATCCTCTCCCTCAGCTTCAATCGTAACGATGACAGTTACATGAAGACCTGGGGCACCAACGACTTCTACTTCCGCGACCCCAACGGCGGATACAACTTCCCCATGGGCTCAGTCCAACCCATCGGCAGCTTCCACCACGAGATGATGAAAGGCGACGCCCCACCCCTCACCCCCGGCTTCGTCCTCGAAACCATGAAGGACCACGCCGTCCCCTGGTGGCTCATGACCGAAGACCTCCCCGACCCCAACAACCGCGTCACCCTCGACACCTGCCCCGACGGCGCCCCGCAGATCAAGCTCTCCTACACCGACAACAACGTCGAATCCTTCACCCGCCTCAAAAGCCGCTGGATCGACGTCCTCAAGCAAGCCGGCCACGCCGAAAGCTCCGTCCCCTTCCACGCCTACTTCAAAAAACGCATCCCCCTCGAAGGCGTAGGCCATCAGAACGGAACCTGTCGCTTCGGCACCGACCCCAAACAATCCGTCCTCGACATCCACTGTAAAACCCACGATCTCGACAATCTCTACGTCGTCGACGCCAGCTTCTTCCCGTCCTGCGGAGCAGTCAACCCATCCCTCACCATCATCGCCAACGCCATCCGCGTAGCCGACCATCTCCTCGCCGACCGCCTGAATTAGGGCATCTTCTAACCTGTCAGGAAATCGTCATCTCGACCGAAGCTGCTCACAGCCTCATCGTGGGACGCAAGAGGCCTCCTGTATTCTTGATTTCTATAAGAAGTGCCATCCTGAGCGCAGACTCTCGCAGCATTATCGCGAGAGGCGGAGTCGAAGGACCTGCGGTTTGCTTCCGGCACCACTATCGCTTTGCCCCATTCGCGGCAACATCCAGTCCTCTATAGGTCGATACTTTAGCTGTTTCCATACACCGGGACAGCCGCGCCATGGACCACACTGGCCATGTCACTGCATAAAAACAAAACGACCTGCGCAATCTCCTCCGGCTTCGGCCAGACAGCGAAATCCGCCTTAGGCATAGCCCGCCGGTTTGCTTCGGTATCGATGATGCTCGGCAAAATCGAATTCACCCTCACTCCTGTACCCTTCACGTCCGCTGCCAGCGAATCCATCATCGCCACCGCAGCCGCCTTCGATGCCGCATACGCCGACGCGCCCGCTCCATGATCGAACGCCGCCTTCGCCGCCACATTCACAATCGAACCCCGCCCCTGCTTCAACATCGCCGGCACCACCGCGCGCGCCAGCGCATAACCCGAGCGCAGGTTCAGCGCCAACATCGCATCAAAAACCTTCGTCTCCATCTCCCACAGCTTCAAACCCCCGGCGTAGCCGCCCACTGTATTGACCAGCGCGTCCACCCTCCCATGTCGAGACAGCACATCCCCAACGAATCGCCCCACTGCAACCTCGTCAGTAACATCCACCACGGCACCTTCAAGCGCGGCCGACTTCGCGCCGACAGCCTGCTTCAGCCCGGCGAACTCCTCTTCCTTCCGATAGCTCACCACCACCTTCGCGCCCTCCTCAAGAAACGCGCGACTCACCGTATGCCCTAACCCGCCAGTACCGCCCGCGACCACCACAACCTTGCCAGAAAAGTCGATGTCCATAGTCCCTCCATCCTAAATCCAGCGATGGCAACGAAAGCAAGCGTCCTTTGCGTGTTGAAAACCGTCCTGCGCTCCCGCCCCGCCACTGCCATGCGCCAAGTCCGGCCAACCCCCTAAAAGCCGCTTCAAACCTTTATAATAGAGATACAAACTCATGGCAGACGATCAGAATCCCGAACTCCCCCTTACGCCTCCGAACAACCCCGAAAATCCCAACGGCGTGCCCCCCGGCAACGTCCACGGACGCGGCGCAGCCTTCATGCTCTCTATCAATATTGAAGAGGAGATGCGCCGGTCGTACCTCGACTACTCCATGTCGGTCATCATTGGCCGAGCCCTGCCCGACGTCCGCGACGGCCTCAAGCCCGTCCACCGTCGCATCCTCTACGGCATGCAGGAGATGGGTCTCCAGTTCAACAAGAAGTACACCAAGGCCTCCAAGGTCGTCGGTCACGTCATGGGCAACTTCCACCCCCACGGCGACTCCGCCATCTACGACACCATGGTCCGCCTCGCGCAGCCCTTCTCCATGCGCTACACCCTCGTAGACGGCCAGGGCAACTTCGGCTCCGTCGATGGCGACCCACCCGCCGCCATGCGGTACACCGAGTCCCGCCTCACCCGCATCGCCGGAGAAATGCTCGCCGACATCGACTCCGACACCGTAGACTTCACCCCCAACTACGACGAGTCCACCCTCGAGCCCACAGTCCTCCCCGCGCGCATCCCGAACCTCATCGTCAACGGCAGCGGAGGCATCGCCGTCGGCATGGCGACCAACATCCCGCCGCACAATCTCACCGAAGTCGTCAACGCCTGCATCGCGCTCGTCTCCAAAGACAAGGCCGAAACCCGCAGCGACCTCGACATCGTCCTCGATCACGTCAAGGGCCCCGACTTTCCCACCGCCGGCATCCTCTACGGCAGCGCCAACATCCGCCAGGCTTATACCACCGGTCGCGGCCGCTTCATCATGCGCGCCAAGTGCAAGATCGAAAACATCTCCGGCGGACGTCAGGCCATCATCGTCACCGAGATCCCCTACCAGGTCAACAAATCCAGGCTCATCGAGCGTATCGCCGACCTCGTCAACGAGGGCGTCATCACCGACATCGCCCGCGACGAGTTCCGCGACGAGTCCGACCGCGACGGCATGCGCATCGTCATCGGCCTCAAGCGTGGAGCTGAGCATCAGATCGTCCTCAACCAGCTCCACAAGCACACCCAGATGCAGGACTCCTTCTCCATGATCTTTCTGGCCGTCCACAACGGTCAGCCCAAGGAGCTCCCGCTCGACGCCGCCATCCGCGCCTTCCTCGATCACCGCGTCGAAGTCGTCCGCCGCCGCACTGCATTCCTCCTCAACAAAGCCCGCGACCGCGAACACATTCTCCTCGGCTATCAGATCTCGCTCGATCACCTCGACAACGTAATCAAGACGATCCGTCAGTCCGGCAGCCGCGCCGAAGCCCGCGAAAACCTCTTCCAGTACTTCTCCGGCAAGAAGATCAATCTCCGCGGCACCGAGCTAAAAGGCATCACCCTCGACCCCAAAAAGTACAACGTCGACATGACGTTCTCGACCACGGGCACGCTCATCCTCAGCTACAAGCAGATCGACGCCATCCTCGAACTGCAGCTCTATCGCCTCACCCAGCTCTCCATCGACGAGCTCCTCAAAGAACTCGCCGAAGTCCGCGACAACATCACCGAGTTCGAGTCCATCCTCGCCTCGCCGGCCAAGCTCCGCCGCGTCATAACCAAAGAACTCGAAGAGATTAAAGCCAGGTACGGCGACGCCCGCCGCACCCAGATCGTCGACGAGACCACCGACCTCCAGCTCGAAGACCTCATCACCGACGAGCAGGTTGCCGTCACCGTCTCCAACACCGGCTACCTCAAGCGCACGCCCATCTCCACCTACCGCCAGCAGCGCCGCGGAGGCACCGGGCGCCTCGGCATGAAGACGCGCGAGGAAGACTTCGTCGCCCAGCTCATCATCGACTCCACCCACGCCTACCTGCTCTGCTTCACCAACTCAGGCCGCGTCTACTGGCTCAAGGTCTACGAGATCCCCGACGCCGGAACCGCCGGCAAGGGCAAGGCCATGGCCTCCCTCGTCGACCTCCAGCCCGGCGAGAAGGTCGTCGCCATCCTCCCCGTCCGCGACCTCACCGAAGACAGCAAGTACGTCCTCTTCGCCACCCGCAACGGCACCGTCAAGAAGACCCTACTCAAGGACTTCTCCAACGTCATGTCCCGCGGCATCATCGCCATCAACATCGACAAGGACGACGAGCTCATCGACGCCCGCATCACCGACGGCGAGCAGATCATCTTCCTCGCCACCCACGACGGCATGGCCATCCGCTTCAACGAGCAGGACCTCCGCCCCATGGGCCGTCCCGCCACCGGCAACCGCGGCATCTCCCTCAAGAAGGGCGACTACGTCATCGGCGCAGCAGTCACTCCCTCCACCGAGGCCCGCAACAAGCTCCGCCTCGAGCGCGCCCACGAGAAGGGCCTCACCGACCACGTTAAGGCCGCCATCGACCAGGCCACCCTCTCTTCCAGCCACGAAAGCTCGGGTG
>JBDTEQ010000083.1:0-16175 GCA_039922475.1 Edaphobacter sp. | reverse complement strand
CCGCTGCTCCGGTCGAGATGACGGTTGGTGGTGGGTGGGGAAGATGCAACGACAACAGCAGATCCCTACGGGATGACAAACAAAAGGACAGGCAACGGCAACTACAACTGCAACTACAACTACAACGGCAACTGCGACGGCAACGGCAACTACAACTGCAACGGCAATTGCAACGGCTGCACTATAACGGCGAAACTGTGCCTGGGCGGTTTAGCGCTCGCCCCACTTTAGTTTGGAGCGGAGGACGCTGAAGAGGCCGTTGGGACGGCTGCGGAGGAGGCGGACGCTTGATTGGGAGCGCTGGCAGTGGACGTAGTCGTCGAGTTGAAGAGGGACTGCCTCCTGGCCGTCGACGGTGAGGTAGATCTCGTTGGGTACACCGACGACGCGGACGCTGACGGTGGACTCGCCCGGTGTGACGATGGGGCGGATGGTGAGCAGGTGCGGACAGATGGGTGTGACTACCATGGCGTTTACGCTGGGCATAACGATAGGGCCGTTGGCAGCGAGGTTGTAGGCGGTGGAGCCGGTGGGAGTGGAGACGATGACACCGTCGGCGCGGAAGGTGGCGACGAGCTGGCGGTCGATCTCGACGCAGTAATCTCCCATACGGGCGATGGTGCCCTTGGCGATGACCACGTCGTTGAGGGCGTCCCACTGCTGGATGGTTTTGCCATCGCGGATGTGCTCGGCGTGCATCATGCTGCGGACTTCGACATCGGCGCAGTTGGTACACCAGGCTTCGAGGGTCGGGTAGAGATCGGAGAGGGGGATCTCGGTGAGGAAGCCAAGGGAGCCGAGGTTGACGCTGAGGATTGGCGTGGTGGTGCGGGCGAAGGCCCGGGCGGCGGCGAGGAGGGTGCCGTCGCCGCCGAGGACGATGACGAGGTTGGGTTTGTGTTTGGGTAGATCGACGCGCTGGATGCCGTTGGGGGAGTTGAGGTAGGCGGCGCTGTCCGGGTCGAGGAGGTAGTGATAGTGGCGTGCTTCAAGCCAGGCGATGAGATCGCGGAGGATTCCGGCGACCTCGGGCTTCTGCGGTTTGGAGATGATGGCTGCCTGGAGCATTGCTGTCTAGTGTAATGGTAGTGCGGCTGGAAGGAAGACTTCCCCGGTGGATCTTTGGAATCTTCCTGGATTGGCACCAGGAGCAACAGGCTCTATGATGATGAAAATGTCGATCGAGCGGGCGGTAGATGGCAATGAGAGCGAACGACGCGTGGCCGTCTCGGTTGTCATTCCGGCTTTCAACGAGGAGGCAGACCTGGGAGGTTGCCTTGTGGCGCTGAAGGAGCAGACGCTGCCTGCTTCGCAGTTCGAGGTGATCGTTGTGGACAATGGATCGACGGATGCGACGTGTGCGATCGCGGAGGGATTTGCTTCGATGCTGCCGCTTCGGATCGTACGGTTGCCGCGGTCGAGCATCTCTGCTGCGCGCAACCGGGGTGCGGCGAGGGCGGTGGGGAGCGAACTGGTATTTGTCGATGCCGACTGCAGGTTGAAGCCCAGGTGCCTTCAGGACTTTCTTGCTCGGGGCTCGGAGGAAGGGATTTGCGGATGCCACTATGCACTGCCCGCCAACAGTACATGGGTAGGGAAGGTTTGGACGCAGTTTCAGGCTCGGGACGTGACGGGGCCGGTTTCGTTTGTACCTGGGGGCGGACTGTTTGTCTCGAAGAAGAACTTTGACGCGCTGGGCGGCTTCGATGAGCAGGTGGAGACGAGCGAAGACATCGACATCTGCACGAGGGCGAAGAGGCTGGGGTTGAGCATAATATCCGATCCATCGCTGGCTGTGGTGCATGAGGGGACACCGCGGACGCTGCTACAGTTTTATCGGCAGCACCGGTGGCACGGCAGGCATGTGCTGCGTAACTTCCTTCAGAAGCTGCCGTCGATGGAGAACGCTGGAGTGGTGGCGTTGAGCGCGTATACGCTTTTGATGTTCTGGATGACAGTCCTGCTGATCCCTGAGCTGTTCTTTCACCATGGGCGGTGGACGGGCGCGGCGTTCGGCCTTCTAATTTTACCGCCGACGGTGCTGGCCCTGTGGGTGTCGCGCGGCAGGGTGCGCAGCGTGGGGCTGTTGTTCGCGCTTTATGGGGCGTATGCGCTGGCTCGGGCGGCTTCGCTTGCGCATGTTCTGCGCAACGATTGATGGCGGCGTGGAGGACGCATTCAGCTCGCAGCAGAGGCGAGGTGGCGGCTGAGGCGATTGGAGGTGAACTTCGCTCCATAGGCGAAGCGGCAGAGGGGGCCAAAGCTGGTTGCCGCGGCAAGGCCGATGAGGTAGATGCCGGGAACTGAGGACTGGAAGTTGGTGTCGAGGACTGGGGCGCCATCGACGGCTTTCATCTGGCTGCGCAGGCTGGGGTCGAGGAAAACAAGGCGCTGCAGGTCGACCTTGTAACCAGTGGCGGCGATGACATGATCGACGTGCAGTTCTTTGGTGGCACCGTTGTTCTGGCTGAGAAGCAGGCGGACGCCGCTACCATTTGTGCTGGCTTTTTGAAGCGTAGTGCCAAGGTGCATGGTCACATGGCCGACAACCTTGTCTTTTGCAAACCAGCCGGGGGCGGGGCCGTTGACGCGATGCACGGCGCCGATGCGGACCTTTTCGGGCAGGGCGTGGAAGACGAGGGGGAGATCCGAGCAGAGACGGGCGGGCCAACCCTGACCGAGGCCGGAGCGAGGCATGAGGAGGCGCTGGGAGAGTGGACGCGGCTCAGGTTCAGGTGGGTCGTGGAAGGGGATGGAGTCACGACGGGCGATCATGTGGGTGTCGGCTCCAGCCTGCTGCAGGAGGCCTGCAAGATCGGCGGCTGAGGCTCCGGCACCGATGACGGCGACGGAGCGGCCGGCGAATCGGCTGACATCCGTGTGCTGGGAGCTGTGGGTGACGAGGTCGCTCGGGAGATTGGAGAAGATGGGAGGGAGGCTGCCGAAGTAGGTGATGCCGACGGCGATGACGACACGGCGCGCGGTAAGGGTTTCGCCAGTTTCGGTGGTGAGGGTGAAACCTTCGGACGAGTGGCGGAACGAGGTGATGTCGGTCTGCTCAAGCTGTGGGACGAAGCGTTTCTGAAACTCCAGGCCGTAGGCGATGAAGTTTTCTATGGAGACAGGATCCACGACATCGGAGTAGATCAGGGAACGCTCGCGGCAGAAGTGCTCGAGGGTGAAGGTAGAGCCGGGGTCATAGAGGCTGGAGGCAAAGCCAAAGGATTTGAGCAGCGTGCCGGAGGCCATGTGGTTTCGCCAACTGGACATTGGCGTTCCGAAGATGCGAAAGGAGAGATTATTGTGCGTGCGCAGGTGGGCCGCGATGGAGAGACCGTAAGGGCCGGCTCCAAGGATGGCAACGTCGACGTGATTCCGGTTCATCGTATTCCTTCCAGCGTTGAGTTACCGCAGTCGGCTGGGAACTACGGTGGCATCCATTCATTCGATATGTGGGGCTGGGGTGAGGAGAATTAGTTGCCACATATCCGAATAAATGCCTTGAGTCATAGTATTGTAGAAGACTTAAGTTCTTCCTCTAGTACTTTAGAGGGATCACCCGTTGTATATCGAGAACTTAGGATCGTGACGTGGTTCAATTTTCCGGTCAGAACGTACTGCTTGCTTCGTCGATCCGCTGGCCATTAACGGCGAAGCTGGCGCTTGCCTTTCTGCGGCAGGGGTGCAAGGTTCAGGCTGTGTGTCCGCCGGACCATCCGTTCTCGTTTGTGCGTGGAATCAAGACTATCTACCGATACCGGGGGCTGGACTCGCTGCAATCTCTCTATGAGGCGATCAGTCGGGCGAAGCCGGATGTGGTGATTCCCTGCGATGACGGCGTGGTGTGGCAACTGCAGGAGCTTCATCGCGACAAGCCGGAGCTTCGGGAGTTGATTGAACGCTCGATTGGGTCCGCCTCGAGCTACGAGATCGTAGCGTGCCGGGCGAAGCTGATGGAGATTGCGAAGGAATTGAATATCCGCGTGCCGGAGACCCTAGAGATTCAAAAGGCAGACGACCTGCACGCGTGGTTCACCGGGTCCGATGTTTCGGGGGTTCTCAAGCTCGACCGGACGTGCGGAGGCAAAGGGGTGCAGTTTGCGTATTCTCTGCGGGAGGCGGAGGAGGCGTTGGCTGTGATGAGACGGCCTGCGAATGTGATCACCGCGCTGGGACGCTGGTCGCTGATCCATGATTCGCTGGCGTTCTGGAAGTGGAAGAACCACCGGCAGCCAGTGTTCACATTGCAGGAGTTCATCAAGGGACGCCCGGCAAATACGATGCTGGCGTGTCGCGAGGGCAAAGTGCTGGCGATGGTGACGGTGGAGGTGCTGTATGCGCAGAGCTCGACCGGAACGGCACTGGTGGTGCGGACGATAGCAAACGAGGAGATTCGGGTTTGCGCGGACCAGGTTGCGGCGCGGCTAGGACTTTCGGGATTTCACGGGCTCGACTTCATGATCGAAGACGGGACGGGCGATGCCTACCTGATCGAGCTGAATCCACGCTGCACGCAGCTGGGACATCTGCAGATGGAAAAACAGGGAGACCTAGTGGGGGTGTTCTGCCAGGCGTATTTCGGAGTGTCGGCTTTGCCGGAGCGAGCGATCTCCGAAGAGACGATTGCATTTTTTCCGGAGGCTCTCTTTGCTAATCCGGAGTGCCCTTTTCTGAAGACGTCGTATGTGGATATTCCGTGGGAAGAGCCTCGGCTGGTGAGGGAAATGATGCGCAGAGACTGGCGGGACCGGAGTTTTCTGGCGCGACTGCATCGTGCGATCTGGCCTCCAAAAAAGACGGCGGTGCAGTTCGGGAGTGCGGGGGGTTCCAGAGAAAAGGCAGGAGATTGCGGCGGTGAGGATGGAACCGCTGTGAGCCATGGCGCGCAGCCAACAGATTTCGCGCCCGTACAGGATTCGCGAGTTCAATAGGCCGATTTGTGGGTGTGCGATGGTTTTCGTCGGGGCTGATGCGATTATGAACACGTAACGGGGATCGAAAAGGATAAAAGCTGATAAGAGCTGACCGCGCTTCCATCCACCACGGTGAGTTGCGGTGGATGGGTTGTTGGGGTGTTCAGATTCGTTCTACTGGCCGGTTTGTAATTTTGCGAGATCGGCGTCCAGTGACTTGCGCAGATTTCGATAGCGGTCGAGAGCAGCACCGGTGGGCCGGTCTTCGCTGTCGATGACGAAGGTATAGAGGCTGGTGAACTCGCCCATCAGGGGCGGTGTGCCGTTGGTGGCTGCGCGAGGAGCACCACCGCCTCCGCGACCGCCGCGTGTGGCACCTGTTCCGAGTGCGGTTTGGAGAGCATTGAGCTGAGCCAGGGTAGGGTCAGCAGCGGAGAGGCTTGCGCGGCGCGACTGGATGGTTGCTCCGGCTTGCTGAATCTGAGTGATCGCATGCTGAATTTGCATCAGGAGATCGTACTGACTTTGGTAGTCGAGCTGGGTAAGGTGCGCTTTCGGATCGCCTAAGAGCCGGAGTGTTGCCGACTGCGTGGTGGAACCCACCGTAAGACGCAACTGATAGGTTCCGGGTACGGCTTTCGGGCCGCGCTGCGCTGGCATGGGTGTGCCCGGCGCACGAGATTCGATATGCAGGTCCCAGTTGTAGCGGTTGAGGCCAGCGTTGACCGTGGGGCCGTTGGGTGCGGTTGTGTCCACCAGTGTACGTAGAACTTTGCCGGTGGGATCGGTAACAGTCAGAGTTACATGCTCGGTGGGTGACGCGGGGAAGGATGTGTAGACGATGACGCCTTCCGGTGGCTCCTCGCCCAGTTGGTGACGTTCGATACGTGCTCCCTTGTAGAGATCACGCACGTTGCTGACACAGCAGGGTCCGCCGATGTAAGGCTGGTCCTCCTCATCGGCCGAAGTGGCGATGCGGTAGGTGCTGCGCGGCTGGAACAGATGAGGCGCGTTGATGGTTTGCGCAGCCATCTGACGAAGAGGGCTGATGTCGTCGAGTATCCAGAAAGAGCGGCCGTTGGTGGAGATCGCGAGGTCACTGTCGTGAACGGCGATGTCGGTGACCGATACGGCAGGGAGATTGAGCTGCAGCGACTGCCAGTGTTTGCCGTCATCGAGCGAGACGAAGATGCCGTACTCGGTGCCGGCATAGAGCAGACCTTTGTGTACTGGATCTTCGCGTACGACACGCACAGGCTGATCTGCAGGAATGCCGTTGCCGTCTGAGAGAAGGGTCCAGGTGTGGCCAAAGTCGTTGGTGCGATAGATGTAGGGGTGATAGTCGTCGAGCATGTAGCGATAGACCGCCAGAAATGCGCGAGCAGGATCGTAGGGCGAGGGCTCGACGGTGTTGACGGTGGCAAGGTCAGGCATTGATTTGGGCGTCACGTCGAGCCAGTGGAGACCACCATCGCGGGAGAGATGGACCAGTCCATCGTCGCTGCCAGCCCAGAGCACACCGCGCATGCGAGGCGACTCTGCAAAGGTGGATATGGTTGGGTAGGATTCGGGCTCGCTGCCGGGGCCTGTGAACGCTCCCTGATGGGACTTGTCGTTGCGGGTGAGGTCGGGACTGATGGTCTTCCAGGTCTGGCCGCCGTCGATGGTTTTGTGAACGAAGTTTGAGGTGTGATAGACCGCGTCTGGCTCAAGCGGCGAGATAAAGATGGGAGAGCTCCATGCAAAGCGGAGGTCTCCACCTCGACTGCCTGCGTTGACGTTGATGCTGCGGATGTGTTGCTCGGCGAGATCCATGCGCGTCGTCATGGCGCTGGGGCCGCCAGAGTAGACGATGTTGGGATTGTGCGGAACGACGGCGACGTAGCCGCCTTCCATACCACCGATGGTGTACCAGTGCTGGAGTTGGAGCCGCTCGCCGAAGCGGGAGGAGCGGCTGGGCAGGGAGAGGCCGTCGTACTGATCCTGCTGGGTGCCGTAGACGCGATAGGGGACCTGGTCATCGGTGACGACGCGATAGATCTCCGCTGTCGGCTGGTTGAGTTGCGTGGACCAGGACTTGCCGGCGTTGACGGAGATGGTGGCTCCGCCGTCGTTTGCCTCGATCATGACCTGGGAGTCTTTGGGGTCGATCCAGAGATCGTGGTTGTCGCCGTGCGGCATGGCAATGGGTTGGAACGTCTTGCCTCCGTCGGAGGATCGGAAGAAGTCGGTGTTGGCGGCGTAGACCATGTTGGGATCTTTGGTGTCGGCAAAGATGTGGGCGTAGTACCAGGAACGCCCGAGGAGGGTGCGGTCGGAGTTGACGCGGGTGAAGGTCTGGCCGGCGTCATCGGAGCGGAAGACACCCCCGTCGGCAGCGTCCACCAACGCCCAGACGCGGTTGGGCATTGCGGGAGAGACGGTGACGCCGATTTTTCCTACAGCTCCCTGGGGAAGTCCCTGCTTGAGCCTGGTCCAGTGATCGCCGCCGTCGGTGGTCTTGAAGATGCCTCCGTCGGTCGATCCGGCGACCATACCCCACGGATGGCGAGCGCCGGTCCACATGGCGGCGTAGAGAACGTCGGGGTTTTGATTGTCCATCGCAAGATCGACTGCGCCGGTTTGATCGTTGACGAAGAGAACCTTCTCCCAGCTCTTGCCGCCATCGCGCGAGCGGAAGATGCCGCGCTCAGGATTGGGGCCGAAGGCATGGCCAACGGCGGCGACGTAGACGCGATTGGAGTCGCGGGGATCGATGCGGATTCTGGCGATCTGGCCTGCGTCTTCAAGACCGATCGACGACCAGGTGGCTCCTGCATCGGAGGATTTGTAGGAGCCGTGCCCGATCTCGATGTTGTTGCGGATACTCGCTGAGCCGGTGCCGACGTAGATGACATTGGGATCCGACACCGAGACCGCGATGGCGCCGACTGCGCCTGTTTTGAAGTAGGGATCGGAGACGTTCTCCCAGACTTCACCCGCGTCGGTGGTCTTCCATACGCCGCCGCCAGTGGCTCCCATGTAGAAGGTGCGGTGATCGCCGGGAACACCAGCCACAGCGGTTGAACGACCACCTCGATGCGGGCCGATCATGCGGTAGCGCATGCCCTGAAGCATGTTCTCCGGTATGGGGGCCGTCGGCGCGGAGGGTGGAGCAAGGGCCGGCTCGCTGCCCAAAGCTTGAGTTGCGCAAACTGTATACAACGTGAATACAAGAAAAAGAGACGAAGCGAAACGAACAGGAGCGGTTTTCATTCAGTCCTCGGCATCAGTCATTTTGAAATTTCTCAGGAGGGCGAAAGTATACTACCGGATCGATCAAGCGCGCATGGAGGAGCAAACCGCAGGTCCTTCGACTCCGCTTCTCGCGATAAAGCTACGAGAGCCCGTTCGACTGGCTCAGGGTCAGGATGACACTCCTTATAACAATCAGGGACTTAATATCCAAATATATGTCGATACTGCCTGGCGCAGGGTCATCGAAGGCAGGTTCGTTCAACCTGAAAAGCTCGTGTGGAGGAGGTACTCGTGGTTGCCCTCCATGCCGTGGATGGGGGAGTCGATGACTTCGATGCTGGTGCCATTTTGTTCGGCGACGCAGATACTTACGCGCTCGATGGCTCGCTTGCGGGCTTCGGGGTCGCGGACGATGCCGCCCTTGCCGACATTTTCACGTCCAGCTTCAAACTGGGGCTTGATGAGGATGACGGCTTCGCCCTGCCATCTTTTTTGCGGCGTACTGAGAGCTCCGAGGACGGCGGGAAGAACGAGCGTGGCGGAGATGAAAGAGACGTCCATTGCCAGGAAGACCGGAGAGCTAAAAGAAGAAGCAGGTCCTCCGCTTCGCGAAGGATGACAATTTTCATTTTGTGAAGGATGAAGATTTTCATTTTGCGAAGGATGACAAATTTCATTTTGCGTGATGAGTTCGCCTGGGGTAAGGAGGCGGGCGTTGGTGCGTTCGCGGAGGGTGACGCGCGGGTCGTCGCGCAGCTTCTGGGCGATCTGGCCGTAGCCGGTGTCTACGGCGAGGACCGATGCGGCACCGCTCTGGAGCATACAGTCGGTGAAGCCGCCGGTAGAGGCTCCGATGTCGAGACAGGGGAGGCCGGTGAGGACGATGGACCAGTGGGCGAGGGCGTGTTCGAGTTTGAGACCGCCGCGGCTGACGAACTTGAGGTCGGAGCCGAGGAGACGGATGATGGCGTTAGCAGCTACAGGAGTGCCGGGTTTGTCGATGCGCTGCTCATCGACGAGGACGCGTCCGGCGAGAATGAGGGCCTGGGCGCGTTCACGAGAGGCGGCGTGGCCCTGATCGACGAGGAGTTTGTCGAGACGGAATTTTTCGGGACGGAGTTTCTCGGAGTGCCCTTTTGCGGGAATCATGGAGATCTTTCTGAACACCTGCTCAACAACGATGAAGCTGTATCTATCTTTTCATGGTTGCGAACGGGTACTCTACCTCAGGCAAAAGATTGAGACGAAGCCAGATCGTTTTCGAGTAAAGTTACATTGGTGATCGTTTCAAGGAGCTGCCTGGCTGAGAGCTGCAGGGGTTGCCCGGCCGACGACGAATAGTTGACGTCCTTGCAATCTGTTTTAGGATCAGGTGCGTTTTTATGTATAGAGAAACGGGATTGACGAACTCTTCCCCCGCTTCGTCACAGGACGATGCAACGCTTCTGACCCTGGTCGAGCGGGGTGACGAACCTGCGATGGCGGCGCTGTTCGACCGTTATTCGAAGGTTGTCTACTCTGTCGCGTTGCGGGTGCTAAGGGACCCGGCTGCGGCAGAGGATGTGTTGCAGGAAGTGTTTATGCAGATATGGCGCAAGCCCGATAGTTTCGTTGCAACCCGAGGCAGCCTGGGCGGTTGGCTGGCGGTGGTGTCGCGAAACCGGTCGATCGACACGCTGCGACGGAAGCGTCCCATGGAGCAGGTCGATGACATGGCGCTGGCGTCGAACTACAATCTGGCCGATGAAGCGGAACGGAACAGCATGATGGAGAAGGCTCGCGGAGTGATCCGGCTGCTTCCGATGGAACAGCGTAAGACTCTGGAGATGGCGTTTTTCGACGGGTTGACCCACTCGGAGATCGCGGAGATGACGGGCGACCCGCTGGGGACAGTAAAGACAAGAATACGCAGCGCGCTGGGCTCACTGAGAAAGGCGTTTACAGCATGAGCGAACCGCGACAGATTACATCGGAAGACCTGGCGCTGTTTGCCATGCAACTGCTCTCCAAGGGAGAGATGGACGAAGTGGCGACCCATGTTGCGCAGTCGGAAGAGGCGCGACGGGAGCTGGCCGAGATTCAGGGAGACCTGGCGATCTATGCGCATACGGCGGATATGCACTCGCCGCCGGCGCTGGCGCGGGAACGCCTGTTGAAGCAGGTGGCGCGAGAGAAAAAGGCTATTCCGATCGACCGACCGGCAGTGGTGGAGACTCGTGCGCCGGAGCCTGCGGGTCGAACTGACTCGGTTGCGGCGGAGGGAGTGCGCGGTGGTGGACAACGCAGCACCCTGGGGCTGGGCAGCGACGAATCTCCGGTTGAAGAGATGCCGAAGCAGAGTGTAGTGGTCAAGTTGTTCCCGTGGGCCGGCTGGGCAGTTGCCGCAGGTCTGGCAATGGGAGCGGGCAATCTGTATTACCAGCGCGGCGCTCTACGTGGAGCGGTGGTTGCGCAGGCGAGCCGGATCGATCATCTGACGACGGATGCAGCGGTGGCGCGACAGGTGATGGAGACGATGACGGATAGCTCAGCGATGCGGGTTACGCTGGTGACGAAGGGCCAGCCGGCTCCGCTGCCTACAGGACGCGCGACGTACGTTGCCAGCAAGGGCTCGCTGATCTTTCTGGCGAGTAATCTGGAGCCGCTACAGCCGGCGAAGACGTATGAGCTTTGGTTGATTCCGGCGGCAGCAGGGGTGAATCCGATTCCTGCGGGAACGTTCCGGCCCGATGAGCGGGGGAATGCGAGCGTGATTCTGCCGACACTGCCGAAGGGAGTTGAGGCAAAGGCCTTCGGAGTGACGGTGGAGGATGAGGGCGGATCGACGACACCGACGCAGCCGATCATTCTGGTTGGGGAGTAAAGAGTCCGGATAGAACAAAAGAGCCATTCCTTTGCGGGAATGGCTCTTTTGATTTTGCTCGGACTAATGAATTGCCGTCGCTATGGCGCAGTGACGCGAACCGAGATGCCGTTGCCCTGCAGGGGAATGGTGGTGTCTACGGTATCGGTATCGGTGCGGATGACGGTCATGAAGTTGGACTCGGGTGAGACGACGTAGACCTTGCCCGTAGGGGTGCCGGTGGTAACGGCGATGTAGGTTGGGTGGCCGTTGAGGTTGGGGAGACCGACGCCAGGGGAATTGGTGACAACCGGGATGGTTGCCGTGACGGTGTTGGTGTTGAGGTTGACGACCGAGATGGTGCAGTTGCCAAGTGGAAGCGTGGGCGTGGGCGCGACGCAGGGCAGATTGGGATTGCCGCTGTTGAGGACGTACGCTCGGGTGCCATCTTGCAGAACACCAACCATGATGGGGTTAATGCCGACTGGAACGTTGGCGAGAACAGTGCCGAAGCCAATCGCGTCGACGGGATTATTGGGATCGCAGTTGGGGTTGCCGGGTTGGGCGTTTGCCGAACAGAGCGGAATGCTGATGATGCTGAGCGAGCCTGGATTGACACCGTCACCGGCATTGGCAACAACCATCTCGTTGCGGGTGGGGGCGAAGTCAGCCCAGAGCGGCGAGGTGCCGACAGTGATGGGGTTGGTGGCTCCGGTGGGGACGATGTCGAGCTGGTTCGTCTGGGCGTTGATGACGCTGACGGTACCGTCACCCTGATTGAGGATGAAGGCGCGGCGAGCGTCTCCGGTCATGACACCGTAAACGGGGTTTACACCGACGGGGATTGGTGCGGGGTCGATCGTGTTGCTCGCTTCTTCGATGGTGGATACCTGTCCAAGACCACCGCCATTGCGCTGGCTGATGGCAAAGATGCGCGGAGCGCCGGCGATACCGGCCACATAAACAGGCGTAAAGGCAGGGTCGATGCCGAGTTCCTGTCGCAGATTGAGAGGCTGGCCGGTGAACTGGGAGACAGCGTGGAGGCCGGGGTCGCTGACGTAGGTGCTGGCTCCGCCGGGAAAGACACTGATGGGATTGGCGCCGGGGAGCAGCGTGGTCTGGAGGATCTGGCTTTGCAGGAGCTGGGTGCTGATGTTAAAGGCAGTGAGGGTGTGGTCGCTGTTAAGCGTGTAACCGGTGTTGCCGCCGCTGTTGAGGATCAGGTAGTAGGGGTTGACGCCGATCTGCGCAGTGATGAGTACGGTGTCGCCCGAGAAGTCGACGAAATTGACCAGCCCGGCGGCGTTTGGATTCGGGCTCGATACCACAACTGCGAACTTCTGTGGCTGCCCGGCTGGGCCGACAGGGTTGATGGCGCTGATGACGGGGCGATAGGTGTTGCCGCAACCGAGGAGCGATGCCATGACTGCGGCTGGCAAGGCGAACCTGAATGAGGACCGGAGGACCTGGGCCAGGGACCGAACGGCACGCCGATGTGGCCGCGACTGGATGTTTCCTTCTGCTTCGATTCTTGCTAAATGCAAAACTGCTCCCACGCTGCTGCTGGTGTTGGCTATGCTCAAGGTTGATTGTAAATCAATAGGCGGGATGAGGCCGGGCGATGGGGAAGGAAATGCAAGGGGTCGAGGGAGATACGGGGTGGAAGAAGGCGATTCCGCGGGGGCGGAACCGGTTGCAGTCGCGGGTACTGGTGGGGGTGGTGGGGACTTTGCTGGTGTGGTTGAGTGTGCAGGCAGTGCTTCTGGGATATCCCTGGAATGGGCACTTCCAGGCCCTGACAGGGGAAGCAGCAGGAATCAGTCTTAGCTTTGCGGTTCTGGTTCGGCTTTTACGCGCAGGGACAACCGGCGGTGCGATCTGCGGCGGGTTGATCTGCTTCCTGATTACGTTCTGGACGGGATCATTTCGTGAATCGGCTTTGCGAACTGGTTTGACGCCGTTGATTTTTTTGTTTGTGCTGACATTTGTCTCCACGCGTGCGGGACGAAGAAAGAAGATACGGGCTGGAGTTGCCGAAGATAAGCGAGGACGAAGTGCCGCACAGGTCCTTGCAAATCTCTCGGTCTCCGCTCTGAGCGTCTCTCCACAAACGGCGAATGCGATTGAACGGTCAATACCGTTCTACTCCGTATCAGGGGTGGCCGTGCTATGGGTAGCACTGACAGTGAAGGTGATGTGCCTTGCGGCGCTGGTTGAGGCTACCGCGGATACGGTTTCATCGGAGATGGGACAGGCGTTTGGCGGCGTGCCAGTAATGATGGTGGGCATGCGCCGCGTTGCACCGGGCACGGATGGTGCGGTGACGCTTATTGGCTCATGCGCAGGGATTGTTGCAGGTGGCCTGGTCGCAGTTGCTGGAGCGTGGGCGATGCGTTTGAACGCAGGAGCTGTGTTAGCCGCGCTGGGAGCTGGGATCTGCGGCTTATTTTTCGATAGCCTGCTGGGCGCTACGGTGGAGCGGAGGGGATGGCTGGGAAACGATCTGGTGAACTTCGCCTCCACCCTGTTTGCAGCTTTATTGGCGGTGGTTGTGTATCGGTTCTTCGTTCTTTAGATGTCGGGTTTGCCTTCGAGCCAACTGTGCAGCCCACTGCCGTTGAGGTGCAGGCAGAGGGCGGTGTAGCTGAGGATCTCGTGGAAGTAGCGCATGAAGAGGTCGTAGCTGCTGATGTGGCCTACGGCGGGGCGGGGTGAGGTGTAGACGTCGAGGCCGGCATCCTTGCACAACTCGCGGATGCGGAAGAGATGGGTGCCGTCGGAGACGACGACGATGTGGTGGAGGTTGTTTTCGCTGGCGATTGCGGCGAGGCGGTGGACCTGCTGCTCGGTGTCGATGGAGCGGGTTTCAGCGATGATGCTGCCGAAGGGAACTCCGTTGGCGAGGAGATAGTCGCGACCTACGCCTCCTTCGGTGCGGCCGGAGTCTTTGTCGCCTCCGCCACCGAAGGTAATGATGAGCGGAGCGATCTGCTTGCGGTAGAGATCGACGGCGTGGTCGAGGCGGGCGTGCAGGACAGGAGAAGGATGGCCGGCGTACTCGGCTGCACCGAAGACAGCGATGGCGTCGGCGGGCTGGGCGTTGTCCTGATCGGCAACTGCGGATATCTGACGGTAGACCCAGACGCACCATGCAGTGGCGGCGAGAAGGACCAACAAAAGCAGCTGGCGCAGGAAGTGGCCGCGGGAGGAGCGCGATCGTCGCAGGTTGGTGGAAGGGGCGATCATCTTGGTGAGGTGCTCAGGGGTACGAAGAACAAATGCGAACTCACATCGAGGCTTCAGATTGCGACAGGCCCCGTTGTGTGCCGAGCCAGTTTACAGGTTCGGAGCTGGAGATGCTGGAAGCAAGATGTTGCATAGCGTCTGGACGGTATCTGACTAATGTTGAAGCGCGAGAGCGATCTCGTGGGTGGGGATGGCGCCTTCGCGAAGGATCATCCAGGAGTTGCCACCGCCGGAGAGGTCGACGATGGTGGTGGCGGTGGTGCGGAGGGTGGGGCCTCCGTCGACGATGAGTGGTAGCTGGTCGCCGAGTTGTTCGCGGACACCGTTCGCGGAGGTGCACTCGGGATGGCCGAAGAGATTGGCGGAGGTTGCGGTGATGGGCAGGCCGAGGCGGGTGACGACGGCGCGGGGGATCGCTGCTTCGGGGACGCGGAGGGCGAGGTTGCCGGTGTTGGCGGTGACGCGCAGAGGAAGTTTGGAGCCGGCTTTGACGACGATGGTGAGAGGGCCAGGCCAGAATTTTTCGGCGAGGCGATCGAAGGCAGTGTCGAGCTGGCGGGCGAGTTCGTAGGCCTGCGCGACTTCGGCGATGAGGAGTGAGAGCGGCTTGTGGCGGGCACGGGTCTTGAGCTCGTAGATGCGATCGACGGCGCGGAGATTGACAGGGTCGACGGCGAGACCGTAGAAGGTGTCGGTGGGGAGAGCTACGACGTGGCCGCTGTTGAGGCTGGAGACGACGCAGTCGATGAGTGCGGGCTCGGGTTCGTCGGGATGGATGCGGATGGTTTCAGCCGTCAAAACTCTGGCTCCTGTCGTGCTGCTGGGAGGGGTGCCCCCTCCCCATGTTATTTATGCAAAGTCTTCTAACGAAACAGGTTAGCTGTGTACTTCGAAGTGATTCCAAGACGATTTTGGGGCAAAGTCTTCAAAGCAAAGCGGTTGATCTAACCAGTGCATGCCGCTTCTTTTGCGCCCGGCATTGATTCTAATCGATAGCGGGCGAGGGTGGGCGAAGGGCGCTGGAGGGTAAGATTCTCGGATGGGTCTGGACGTTATTTCGAGCAGAGCGAATGTGCGGGTGAAGCAACTGCGGGCTGCGTTTCAGGGCCATGCGCGGCTGAGCGGAGGGTTGGTCGCGATTGAGGGTGACCATCTGCTGGAAGAGGCGCTGCGGAGTGGGATGGTGTTGAAGACGGTCTTTGTGAGCGAGCGGCGTGCGGTGCCGAAGGTGGTTCCGCGTGGTGTGGAGGTGCTGCTGCTGACGGAGGAGGTGTTTGGGAGTGTGGTGGAGACACAGTCGCCGCAGGGTGTGGCGGCTTTGATGGTGCCCCCGGTTTTTTCTTTGGAGGATGTTGTGGGGGTGGCTTCTTCGGCTCCGCTGATTCTGGTTGCTGTGGGATTGCAGGACCCGGGAAATCTGGGGACGCTGGTGCGGTCGGCGGAGGCGTTTGGTGCTGCGGGGGTTTTGACTACGCCGGGGACAGTGAGTGCGTGGAACCAGAAGGCTCTGCGGGCTAGTGTGGGGAGTGTGTTTCGGGTGCCGGTGGTTGCGGTTGGGGTGGCTGATGTTGAAGGATTGAAGAACCGCGGGGTTCGGTTAATTGCGGCGGTTGGCGCTGATGGTGACGGGGTGATTGCTGCCTCGGAGATGGATTTTAGTGCGGCTTGTGCGGTTTTGATTGGGAATGAAGGCAGCGGCTTGTCGTCAGAGTGGATGGAGATGTGCGATGCGCGGGTGACGATTCCCTGCCCTGGGAAGGTGGAGAGTTTGAATGCTGCTGTTGCGGGGAGCTTGTTGTTGTATGAGGCTTCGCGGCAGAGAGATGTCGGTTAGAGCAGCGATGGATCGGGCTTTCAGCCCTTGTGTTTCGGGCTTGCATACCTGGGGCGTTGCCCACGCTGGTATAGTTTGCGCCGTTGGCGCTGTTGTGCGGTGA
>JBDTEQ010000082.1:0-12606 GCA_039922475.1 Edaphobacter sp. | reverse complement strand
GCTGGATTCCCTTCCGTGATGACGTAGAAGGTGTCAACGGTAGAGGGTGGGACGACCTGCTGTTTTGTTCCGTCGGGCCAACGGACTTCGATCGAATCGATCTTAGTTGCCACGCCAAGGCCGAAGTGAGGGCGCTGATCGGGACTTGAGGCAAAACTGCCACCGGCGAGAACATCAGCGCGTTGGCGGAAGCCATCCGCAGTGAGATACACGACGGCTCCGACTGCGTCACGAGGCGACTTCGGACCGCCGACGAGTTTGAAGGCGATCCAGTGGTTTGGTGTAGGAACCGCGGTTCCAGCAGGCATCGCGGCAATGGCAGCGGGAGTGCCGGTGACGTTGCGAAAAAGAGAGGGCGTGGCGTCGAGATTGTTGACAACTACGTCGATCTTCCCATCATTGAAGAGATCGCCGTAAGCCATGCCGCGCGAGGTCGAAACCTTTGCAAGGCCTGTGCCTTCAACCGCCGGAACGAGCGTAAATTTTCCGTTCAGATTATGGAAGAGCAGAGGACGCTGCGCCCACGTCGTTCCCCAATTCTGATGGTCAACGGTGGGATAGACGTGCCCATTGACAATGAAGAGATCGAGCCACCCGTCATTGTCGTAATCGAAGAAGGAGGTGCCCCATCCGAGGAACGGGATGGTGGTTTCCGCGATGCCGGCCTCATAGGCGGTATCGGTGAAGTTGGCGTCGCCATCGTTGCGATAGAGAGGATTGTAGTCATCGGAAAAAGTGGTGTTGTAGAGATCGAGGCGGCCTGTGTGAGTGAAATCCCCAACTGCAATGCCCATGCTTGCGGTCTCGCGGCCACTCTCGTTGAGGGCGTAGCCTGACTCGTAGCTTGCATCCTCGAAGGTTCCATCGCCCTTGTTGAGATAGAGGTAGTTCGGAGTTGAATCGTCGGCAACCAGGAGATCGATCTTGCCGTCACCGTTGATATCAACGAACGCGGAAGCGAGACCGAAGTATGCGTTGGTATCGGCGACGCCCGCCTTTACGCTCACATCGGTGAAGGTTCCATCGCCATTGTTGTGAAAGAGGTGATCGGGTTCGCCTTGAAGGCCGCGCGGCCCGCACATTACCGGAACGCCGCGAAAGCTGCAAAAACTGTTTGATGCGATATTGGTTCCCTTGGCGAGATCTGCGAGATTAAAGTGAACATAGCCCGGAACGAAGAGGTCAAGGCGACCATCACCGTCGTAGTCACCCCAGGTTGCTCCACCGGACCAGTTTCCGAGAGTGACGCCGGCTTTTTCGGCGACGTCGGTGAATGTGCCGTCGTGGTTGTTGTGGTAGAGGCGATTCTTTCCATAGTTGGAAACATAGATGTCGGGCCATCCATCGTTGTCATAGTCGCCTACGACAGCTCCGAAGCCCCAACGGTCATTGGTAACGCCGGCTTTGGCAGCTACGTTGGTGAAGGTGCCATCGTGATTGTTGTGAAAGAGGGCAGCGTGAGGCGGCGTAGCTTTTCCTGTCAGGGCGTCGTAGGTGGAGCCGTTGACGAGGTAGATGTCGAGCCATCCATCGTTGTCGTAATCCAGCAGAGCAACGCCGGAACCGATGGATTCCAGAATAAAAGCTTTCTCAGGGGTGCCCATGTGGTGAGTCCACGAGGTGAGGCCGGCCTTTGCTGCGATGTCTTCAAAGACGATAGGGCCGGATTTGACGAAGCCACCAGCGGTGATCGGCCGGTGTTGCTCGTCTAATACAGCGGCGTGGGTGCCACCAGTTGCGGATCCCGAGGATTGGCTTGGCTGAGACTTTTGTTGGGTGCTGTTGGGTTTGCCCTGAGGAGTCTGAGCGATGGCGACAAGCCCGGCAAAAGGTGAAAGGAGAGCGAACAGCAAGAATGAAAACGAGCACCGCTTGATTTCGATTGAGTAAATTGAGTTCACACTGATCTCCGAACTTTACCGATGAACCATCTTAGAAGAGAAAACGGCCAGTGAAAGTCAGACTGTGATTATAGGAGTGATAGGTCGTGACCGCAGTCTGAAACCCAAAGCCGGCCGCTATGCCTTTACGGGAGTTAGCTTCTTGTGAGTGGAGAGCGAATTTGCTCGTCATGATGCCAGGAGTGAGGAACGCCTGAGTCTTGCCATCACGCGTACCTCCATACCAGGGGGTTGAATTCAACTCCAGTTCTGGCCAGAGATATCTCCCCATGTGGTACTGCGCTGCGGTGTTGGTTGTGATGGTCCGGCCGCTAATTACAGTCCCTCCTCTGGGAAGAGTGCCGCCGAGATTGGTGATGATATCGAAGCGGCCAAAGCCTTTACCACCAGAGATAGTTGGATTGACGCTGGCATCCGTTGCGCCGTTTTTGTAGCTGCCGCTGGGAACGGTCGCTATGATGAACGCAGAGAGCAAGTAATTGCCGTGCTGCTCATTGGCAGAGAGGATGCGGAACTTTGCCGACATGGAGAAGTCTCCAAACCCGTTGGGCGTGGTGTCGCTGTGCTCAAGAAAAGGTGGTGTAAAGATGTCTACTTCTGTGCGAGCGAATGGGATGAAATTGAGGCCGCGAGATGCGTCGAGGCTCCAGGTATGAACATGGGCGGTAGATATCTGGCGCGTGAAATCGCTACGAAAAACCTGAATGAGCATGGGGTACGGAGAGACAACGGGGACCGACCATTTCGGCTGGAGAGCTTGAGTCGCGGAAGCTCGAGCTTGCCAGCGATCGAAAAAGCCTTGTTGTGCGTGCGCGCTGCAGCACACAGCAAAAAGCGTAGTCAGCGAAATGAGGGTCAGACGGGGAATGGGCAAGGCGACGGGGTTCCGACGGATCATTCGGGACTGGCTCCGACTGTGGGTTGAAGGTTAGGAGCAGCATAGATAAGGAGACGGGAGCGCACATCCTCCAAAAGGTAGAAATCCGATATGCGAGCAAAAAAATGCTGTTCTAAGGCTGCACCCGATTGGCGGACGCGTGGAAACCTTTCGGAGCTTTTTTCCTTTTTGCGAGCATGTCCACAAGCGCTTTGACCTCATCCGGTTGGAGCGAGTTGCCGAAAGCCGGCATGCTGGCACCTCCATCGTGAATCTGCTTCTCGATGTCGTCTTTTTTAAGGCGCTTGCCTACGGTGAACAAGGACGGGCCTTTCCCCTGGATGCCGATGCCGTTGACCCCGTGGCAGTACTCACATCCTTTCTCGTGAAAGAGCGCGTTCCCTTGCGCAATATCGCTGGAAGATGCGTGGATTGGGTTGAGCGAAGGCTGCGCAGCGAAGCCGATGAAGATTGCCAGAGCGCCTCCAATAAAGATGGGAGATAAAAACATACTGAGGAGTGGCTTTTTCATGGAAAGTATTATGGGTGGACTTGTAGCTTGATATTGCCTCGTCGATGTTCCGGCTAATTTTCGGTACCGCTAAAGGTTGTGGGAATCGGGCCAGCGATATGGTTGGCTGGAGCATCCAAATCGTGAGTGTGCCAGACGACACTCTCGCTGGCTACCTCGAGATGCTTGCGCAGGTATTCGAGCGCGTAGCTGTTGGCGGTGGGATCGTCCTTATGATCGGCAAAGATGGCGGACTGTTGAGAGGCTTTGTCCTTAAGGCCGAGACGGCGATAGAGAATGGCCAGCATATAGTGAGCGGCAAGATCGTCGGGATCGATGGTTTGCACATCTTCGTATTCGGCGCGCGCCATTGCATATTTGTGCTGCTGGTAGAAGGAGAAACCGAGCTCGCGGTGGGCGTCGCCGGAGCGTGGGAAGGCATGTGCCACGTGTTGAAGGTCGGTAATGGCACCATCGAGGTTGCCTTCGTTGCGCTCGAGCAGAGCACGATAGTAGAGTGCCCGGGAATTATCGGGGGAGAGTTTGAGGGCCTGTTGAAGATTCAGGCCCGCATCTGCGTATTTCTGCCATTGAATTTCGACGATGGCCTGGTTGGTGCAAGCGTCAGCATAGTCCGGACGAAGCTTTGCGACGTGCGCAAAGGCATCTACCGAGGCAGCGTACTGCTCTGCGTCCAGTAGAGCGATGCCGTAGTTGTTCCATCGCATCCATTCTTTGTTCTCGGATGCGGAGGGAGGAACCGGATGGTTTGTTCCCACGACAAGAGTGCGTGAGGTGGAAACCATGTTGATGACCGGTTCCTCATAGTGCTTGCCGGACGGCATGTTCATGCCGAAGTCCATGAAGTGCTGGTCGAAGCGCCGGTATTTTACGCTGGCAGTGAGAGTAACCGGGCCGACTGAGGCAGGCGGCATGTGGAAGGAGTAGCGGACGATCTGTGAACGGCCGGACTGAATGGTGTTGTTATAGGCTACGATCCGAGTATCCCAGACCTCATGATCAAGATTGAGACCGCCGCGACTGTTTATCAGACGATTGGTGAAAGAGTGGGCACGCTCGTCAAGGTCACCGTTCGGTTTAAGGAAGCCGCTTTCGAAGAGGACTTTGCCTGCACTGTCTTTAACGGTGAAATCGATCCATGACTCGTACATGTCGCGTTGCTCGGGAACGTAGGAGTGAGCGATACCTTTGTTCTGAATGACGACGTCGGCTGTGAGTAGTTCACCAGGCGCTACATTGTAAGACACCATCCCAAGAGGCGCAGAGACCGTTGTTGATGATGCGCCGACTGGCTGGCCGTTGTGCTCGATGGCGAAGAGATCGACGTTGAAGACGTTGTCCTGTAGGAACCGTACGATACGTTCGGCCTGTTCGTCGTATTGATAAAACTTGGGAACGATGGTGTTGGCGCCGAGCCAGCGATGAGAAGCAAGCAGGCCGTTCTTGGCCCCTGGATCCGGCAGTCTGATGGGCTCGCGCATCATGTGACAGGTGTCGCAGGTTGAGACAGAATCTTTGACATAGAAGGGTAGAGGCGACTGTCTTGAAAAGGCAGAGTTCTGCCACTCATCGTAGAGGGAGATGGCCCGTTGCCATTTGTAGCCATTGAGCTCCCGAGGCAGCGCGGCTTTGTGGCAAGCAGCGCAGAACTCTGAGGATTTATAGAAAGGCTTCATGACCGCAGCCGAATGACGGTCAAGGTGAGCAAGAATTTCACCATCGGAGACGGGGCGAGTAATTGCCTTGCCATTCTCGTCAACCAGAACTGCGGGTACGCCGAGGACATAGGATCCGGTTCCTCGGGTGTCGACCTTTTGGATTGCGTGGCAGACAGCGCAGGTTACGCCATCGGCGTCGAAGGGACGTCGTTTGGTTGAGCCTTGAGTGAGATTACCCGCCACCAAGGCAACGGGATCGTGGCAGCCTTCACAGTGACGCGAGTACTCAACGCCTTTCCCGTCGTTGAGAAGATTGACGTTGCGAAGGTACCACGGTGCTCGGTTGGCATTAGAGTGCGCGGATTGTCGCCACTGATGCTGGGCTTCCTGGTGGCAGTGCCCGCAGTATTGAGCAGTCGGAAAGAGCTTCGGGTCGATGAACTCGCCGGTGTCTGTGGTCATGAGCGACGGAAGGAAATGAGCGTTGTTGCTAAAGTGATCGTTGTACTTTTCGGCTACCTTGTTGCTATAGGCAGTACGGGCAGCGGCTGCCTCATCTGCTTCGCTGCTTGCGGCAACGGTCAGCTTCGGATACGTAGCGACGAAAAAGAGGACAAGATAAAGAGCGCATGCGATCAGGCCTAACGGAATGAGCAACCGTCGCGAAATCTTAGAAGGTGGGATCATAAGATTGCAGAAATGTCCGAATAGAGCGGATGATAGCGGATTCACAAGTAACTTGAAAGCACAACAAAGGAGGAGAATTCCATCCTCCTTTTGGATGAGGATGACCGCCGAGCCAAAAATCCTATCCGTCGAGTGACCGAGGCTATATTAGCTTCTCATCGAGAGGTCTGGTTCCAACCGGTATGAATTCGACACATCGTCTTACGGCTAAGAGGTTGCTTTGTCATATCGTAGTTCTCAGCTTGCTTCTTGGAGCAAAGGCAAGTCTGTGCCAAGGCGTAGCGGGTAAAGCGAGTCAGATGGCTGGCGGGCGACTCGCGAATGGGGTAGCACTCCAGTCGTGGTCAACTGATGAAGGCCTTCCGCAGAACAGCGTCCACGCAATTCTGCAAACCCATGACGGTTTTCTCTGGGCTGCTACCGAGGGTGGCCTCGCGCGCTTCGATGGCTTGAGCTTCCAGGTCTTCCAGCAAAGCAACGAATCTGCTTTTACCAGCGACGACGTTTCCTGCCTGGCGGAAGATCGCAACGAGGCACTTTGGATCGGAACTGCGAATGGCTTGTTGCGTGAGTCTGGCGGTCTCTTTGAGCGGTTTGGACTCGATAGTGGATTGCCCTCTGCCACGATTTTGAGTGTTGCGGTCGACGATGACAGTTCCGTTCTGGTCTTAACGCCCAAGGGTGTAGCACGGGTTGATCATGGGAAAGTTACAGCGCTGCAGGTTCCGGAAAACGAGGCTGTGCTGGCGATCAGCAGAGCGGCAGACGGGAGCGTCTGGCTTGCCACTGCAAATAATCTCCTTCTCTACAAAAACAACGAACTGCATCGTGAGCGATCGATATCGATGCCGTCTTCGGCTGGCATTACGGGATTGGCTGTAGTGCCGAGCCAACAAGCAGTGTGGCTTGGATCGGTTCGCGATGTCACACTGCTGCAGAACGGAAGCCGTCATACGTGGAGTGTTGATCGCGAACTTCCTGGTACGCGCATTCAGTCCTTGTCATCGGATTCCCACGGAGTCGTATGGATCGGAACGAATCGCGGCCTTGTGTCGATCGATGCAGCGAGTCGCGCAGTCCGTCCAGTTGCGGGGGTGGGGTCAACGAGCGTTCTTTCGACCATGGAAGATCGGGACGGCGATCGATGGGTCGGAACCGAGACAAGCGGTATCGAGGTGTTGCGCCTTCAATCTTTTCGGTCTGTGCCTGCGATTGCAGACCGGTCAATCACAGCGATTGTCGAGACGACTGATGGTGCGATCTGGCTAGGTACAAAGGAGGACGGACTGTGGCGAGTTCGTTCAGGGGTAGTCGATTGGCCTGCGATCTCGTCCAAACTGGCAAGCCTCGTAATTCTGGCGCTCGCGCCCGGTAATCATGGCGACTTGTGGGTGGGAACGCCGGATGGCCTGAACCATGTTGATGGCGGTACAGTCCGGACCTACACCTCAGCCAATGGGTTGCCGGACGACTTCATCCGGTCTCTTCTTGTGCAACCCGACGGCACAGTATGGGCTGGAACGCGCAGAGGGCTCGTGGCATTGAACGGAGTTTCGGGCGACGTACTGACTATTTATACCCATCAGGACGGCCTGCAGAGCGATTCAATTGGTGCGCTTCTTCTGCCAACTATATCGAGACCCGGAGAGCCTGCGCGGGCGGAGACAGCAGGCGACGATCTGTGGGTTGCGACCTTCAATGGTCTTTCTCGATTACGGAATGGACACATAACGGCTTTTACAAAGGCGAGCGGCTTTCCAGAAAGCATCGTTACAGCTTTGGCAAGGGACGATTCTGGCGCGCTGTGGATAGGGACGAAGGGAGATGGCCTAAGCCGCTATTTGAACGGTGCCTTCACCACATTTCGTCAAGCCGGGCTGCCAAAAAATATTGACTCAATTGTGCCTGACGGGCAGGGCAGGCTTTGGATGGGAACTGAGCACGGTGTGGCTGAGGTTTCGACTGCCGCGTTGAACGAATGCGGCACAGACATGCGGTGTACTGTTCCAATGTCGCGCTATGGGTACCTGGATGGACTGCCGAGTGAGGACCTTGCTGCGAATGGACATCCAGCATCGTGGAAGATGAAAAACGGTGAGCTATGGTTCGCTACGCCGAGAGGAGTTGCAATCGTCGATCCATCTCGGATTGGAAAAAACCCAGTGGCGCCCCCTGTGGCGATTGAGCGCTTTCTTGTCGATGATGTGGAGATACCTCTAACTGAGAAAAATATAAGAATCGCTCCAGGGAATGCCCGAGTCACGATCGCATATGCAGGGTTAAGCTTTCGAGCACCATCACAAATCGGTTTTCGTTACATGCTGGAGGGTTTTGATCAACATTGGACTGCTGTCGGCTCGCGGAGAGCTGCGTACTACACCAATCTGCCGCCAGGTTCGTATCGATTTCGCGTGCAGGCCGCAAGCAGCGATGGACTTTGGAACGGAGCAAGCGCTGACATCTCCTTCACGGTCGAGCGCCCTTACTACCGTCGGTGGTGGTTTTATCTTCTGATACTGATTGTTGTTGGCGGTTTGATTCTGCTTTTGCATAGACTCCGGCTTCGACGGCTGCAGCGAGAATTCAACATGGTTCTGGCAGAACGGAATCGTATGGCGCGGGAGATCCACGATACGCTTGCGCAGGACTTTGTTGGAGTTTCGCTGCAGCTCGAGATGGTGGCGCAAACGCTGACTCGTGGGGACCTTCCCACTGCCCGCGGCCAAATCGATGCTACACGCACCTTGGTACGAGAAGGTCTAGAGGATGCGCGGCAAAGTATATGGGAGCTTCGCGCCGTGAGTGCGAAAGATAGTCTTCCAACTCGACTGAGCAGGATTGTGAAGCGCGCCGGTGAACGCGGCCTGAAGGCTGAATGCAGAGTTGGAGGTACTTATCGCCCTCTTCCTCCACAACGCGAAGAGGAAGTGCTGCGCATCGCTCAGGAGGCGGTTTCGAATGTTTTACGGCATGCGGGGGCAAGCACACTATCGGTCGACCTGCATTACAGCTCTAAAAGCCTGCGATTGCGTATTGAGGATGATGGATGCGGGTTTGACGTCGCGGCGGCATCTACCACTGGAGACCACTTCGGCTTGAAGGGAATGCAGGAGCGGGCCGCCATGATTAACGGGCGGATGCAAGTTGAAAGTTTGACAGGCAAAGGAACCAGCATGACGATAGACGTAGATATATGAGGCTCTGCGTCGCTTGCCAGAGGCTTTGGAGTGAAGCAGGAGGTTGAATGTGGACAAGCGAATTCGGGTTCTTATCGTGGAAGACCACCATGTCGTCCGTAAGGGATTGATGGCGCTTCTGTCGGCGGTTCCTGAAATTGAGATCGTCGGCGAAGCGAGCGACGGCGTGGAGGCTGTTGCCTGTTACGGCTCGCTTCAACCTGATGTGACCCTTATGGATTTGCGGCTGCCGAATATGGGTGGGGTGGAAGCGATAACGCGTATTCGTAGCGATTTCCCTAAGGCTCACTTTATTGTTTTGACTACTTTTGACGGAGACGAAGATATTTATCGGTCGCTTCAGGCTGGCGCCAAAGCCTATTTATTAAAGGGGATGACGTGCGAGGAGTTGGTTTCAACGATTCATGCGGTACACGGCGGCCGAACGTTTATCCCGCCGCAGATCGCCGAAAAACTAGCCGCAAGAATGTCCTGGCAGGATTTAACGGCGCGTGAACTGCGGGTGCTAGAGCGTATCGTCGCGGGCAGGGCGAATAAGGAGATTGCGATAGACCTGAAGATCTCGGAAACCACAGTTAAGTCGCACGTGAACAGTCTTCTGGGAAAATTGGGGGTGGCTGATCGAACGCAGGCCGCAACTCTTGCACTTCAACGTGGAATCGTACATTTCTCATGAGACGCTCAGCGCTGTGGCCGCATCTTCCCGTTCGATTTCTCATGCTGGTGGCTATGATCATGGTTGCATCACCGTTACTCTCTGGGCAATCAAGAGTGTTATGGCGTGCCGCTAGCTCAAGTGAACTTGAGACTGCTCTGCCGGCGCGGGCTCCTGTCGAGAAGGAACGCATCGAGACGGAGATGCGGACGGCATCGGGCATCATCAATTCACAGGGAAAGATCATCGCCGGGGTCGTTCTGATCACAGCAGGCTATTCGGCGGATGGTAAATATTCTCATTTTTTCCTGGTGCAAAGTCCTATCACGATAGGAGGCGTCACTCTTTTGCCGGGTTCTTATGTGTTGGGATGGAATCGTGTCAGCGCGGGGTTGATGGTGCACTTCTACGATGCAACGACCGGTGTAGAGCGTATAAGTGCGATTGCCCGCCAGATGGCCACTGGAACGCGGGTAGAAGCATTCCGCATATGGCCTCCAGAGGCACGACCCATCCTGCAAATTGGCCGGTTTGAATTGCCCTATAGTCTTCCGAATTCGAAGAGGACAGCGAACTAGAGAACGCCTATCGGGCGAGAAGGCGAAAGTAACTTCTCGTCAGGACTGCGTCTAGCGTCTGAGCTTCTAGTGTCGTGGACAGGCCAAGGGATGCAATAATGCGTGGATGAGTGAACGGGGTTCTTCAAGGCTTGATCGGCGGGGATTTCTTGGCGTGTGCTCCATGGTGGGGCTGGGACAGACATTGTTGCCGGGTGCGTTATTTACGCTGGCGACTCAGGCAGAGGCGCAGAGTTCTTCGATCGTCGGCAGTACAGACCTGAAGGCCGGCATTGAAGGCATGTCGAAGATCACGCCAGAGATGATTGACGCAGCAGCGGTGATCGTCGGAATCAGCGTGACAGACGAGCAGAAGAAGATGATGCTCGAAGGGTTGGAGCAACTGCGGAAGTCGTTTACGGCGATTCGAGATCTCAAGATGCCAAATAGCGTGGCTCCTGCGTTTGTGTTCGATCCAGTACCGGGCGATATGACGCTGGACACGGTAAAGAAGCAGTTGAAGATAAGTGGGGTGCCGGATGTCAAGGCGCTCGCTGCTGTCGTGTCGGCAGGAGTGGCTGGAGAGTCGGATGCGCTGGCGTTTGCCTCAGTGCGTGAATTGGCGGAGTTAGTAAAGACGCGGAAAGTGACCTCGGTTGCGTTGACGAAGATGTATCTGGCGCGACTGAAGAAGTATGATCCGCAGCTGCATTTCGTGATTACGCTGACCGAAGAGCGAGCGATGGAGCATGCGGGAACGGCGGACAGGGAGATTGCTGCGGGCAAATATCGAGGACCACTCCATGGGATTCCGTGGGGTGGCAAAGATCTGTTGGCAGTGAAAGGTTATCGAACGACGTGGGGCGCTGGCGGGTTTGAGGAACAGAGATTTGACTATGATGCAACCGTCGTAACGCGACTGGATGAAGTGGGCGCGATTCTAATTGCAAAGCTGTCGATGGGCGCTTTGGCTCAAGGTGACTTGTGGTTTGGAGCTCGAACTAGGAATCCGTGGAACAAGCGACAGGGTTCGAGCGGCTCTTCGGCAGGTAGCGCAAGCTCCGTAGCTGCAGGTTGTGTGGGGTTTGCGCTGGGAACAGAGACGCTGGGGTCGATCTCTTCGCCTTCGACTCGCTGCGGGTGTACGGGGTTGCGGCCTACCTTCGGGTTTGTGCCGAAGACGGGGGCAATGGCGTTGAGCTGGACGATGGATAAGATCGGCCCGATCTGTCGCGCGGTGGAAGACTGTGCGCTGGTGCTCTCGGCCATCTATGGACAGGACGGGCATGATCTTTCCGTACAGCCGGCAGCGTTCAACTGGGACGCAGGCTTCAACTGGAAGACACTGCGCGTGGGCTATATCAAGAGCGCGTTCGATCTGCCAGGATTGCGGGAAGGAGCATCCGAGGGGCAGAAGAGAAACTTCGAGCGACGCATCTATGACGCGAAGTATGCGACGACGGCGCTGGATGAATTGCGCAATATGGGGGTGAAGTTGATCCCGATTGAGATGCCGGACTTCCCGTTTGGCGCGATCGTTCCTGTGCTTGAAGCGGAGGGTGCAGCTGCATTCGACGATTTAACTAGGAGCGGGCGGGACAAATTGCTGACCGGACAAATGCCATTCGACTGGCCGAATCAGTTTCGCATCGCACGGTTCTATTCCGCAGTGGACTATATTCAGGCGATGCGGGCACGGACACTGGCAATCGCTGCAATGGAGAAAATCTTCGCGCAGGTCGATGTGATTGTGACTCCATCGCAAGGGATACAGTTGCAGGCAACCAATCTAACGGGCCATCCAGCGGTGATTGTACCGAATGGGATTCGCGGTGACGGAGCGCCTAAGAGCGAGAACGAGGAAGACGGCGCACTGGAAAATACAGGTGGCCCTGGAACTCCAGTGAGTTTGACATTTCTGGGAGGCTTGTATTCGGATGCACGGCTGGCGGCGTTTGCCAAAGCGTACCAGGACGCGACAAGATTTCAACTGCAACATCCGAAGCTGGACTGATGTCATCCGCGGAGGCGCTGGTAGAGGCACGAGGATTGGTAAAGGAGTACAGCGCGGGACGCCGCGTGGTGGACGATGTTTCATTTGCCATTCGCCGAGGAGAGACTCTTGGGCTGGTAGGAGAATCGGGCTCAGGCAAGAGCACAGTGGCGCGGATGTTGTTGCGGCTGGTAGAGCCTTCAGCAGGCGAAGTGAAGTATGAAGGGCTTGATCTTTTGAATGCGGGTTCAACAGAGATGCAGGCAATGCGGCGGCGCATGCAGATCGTGTTTCAGGACCCCTATGCAGCGCTGAATCCGAGAATGCGGGTGCGGGAGATTTTGTCCGAGCCGTTTTCCGTTCACAGGGAAAGCCCGGTGGAGGGTATGGCGGCCAGGTTGGAGGAGATGCTGCGAACGGTGGGGATGGAGGCTTCAGCGCTCGAACGGTTTCCGCATGAGTTCAGCGGAGGACAACGGCAGAGGATCAATATTGCGCGTGCCCTGGCGTTGAAGCCGGAGTTTCTGGTGTTGGATGAGCCGGTGAGCG
>JBDTEQ010000081.1:0-9940 GCA_039922475.1 Edaphobacter sp. | reverse complement strand
CTCATCCAACAAACGGACGCATGGAACCAGTGCACCAACCACGCCAAGACCACTATCAACTGGAAATTTACGCGGAAGAAAGCCAGACTCAAGCTAAAGTACAAACTCATGCGGTCGTGATACTAGGCGTGCGACATCTTTCAAGTTCGCATCGAGCAACAGAAGGCTAGATTTCGACTCATGTCCTGCATCAATTTTTACTGACTCTATTCTGAAGAGAAGCGTCCCACCTGGGCCTGGCTTACCCTCACCGTCAGCAACGATCTCACCACCATTCCCGTCGGCAAGATAGGGCAAATCACGGCTCGCTTTCAAAACTCCTCGCACATCAAAAACCAACACACGAGCTAATCCATCAACCTTTCTATCAGGTGATTGACGGCAATTCGGACTAGTGTTGAACCCGACAGCAACGTCGTCATTGTTTAGCCAAACAACAAAGCGGTATCCGATAATTTCACCCGCGCACTTCGTCTCGGCATCTGCACGAAAAAAACCGCTTGGCAAACCATGAGCTAAGAGATCGACGCGCACATCTGGAGGTGATTCGTTAGATGGCTTCTCTTCTTTGGCCCGCGTTCTCTTGCAACCCGTAAGTGACCCGGCAACAAACAGAGCAACAACTGCAATAGACAGATATCTGCACAAACCATTCATCAACGCGGCACCTTCTCAGTCACATCTGCGAATCCGCAGTATCTCAGGTAAGTACTGCAATTGAAATCCTAATTTCGACTGCCGTCGCCCAGCTATCCCACCATAGAAACTCTAGGTACACTGATGCGGAACCTCGAAGCCTGAATCATCAAACCGTGTGGCCCGGAGATATTAATGAGGATAGTAGCTTTCTCGCGTCTTCCCGCTCAACTTCTGTGCCTTGCATGCCTCTTCTCGGCAATCCATAGCCCAGCCCAGCGCCGCCGCCAGGGCGAGTCACAAGCCACCGCACAGCCCGGCACACTCTGGTCCAACGAAAAACTCCTCGACACAGTAAACGCTGTCTCCATGGGCCCAACGCTCCTTCCAAAAGCATGGCCCAATCACGCACGCGTCGCGGTCCTCATTACGTTCGACGACGATACCCAGGCCCCGCTTCTTCGTGACGGCATCACCGAGCCCACCGCTCTCTCCGCATCCGACTATGGCGCTCAAACCGGCACACCCCGCCTCCTCAAGATCCTCGATCGCCACAAAATTCCCGCAACCTTTTTCGTCACCGGCGTCGACTCCCTCATTCACCCCGAACTCGTACCATCGCTGCTCAAGAGTGGCCGCAACGAGATCGGCATCCATGGCTGGATCCACGAGTATCCGCCCGGCCTCGACAGCGAAGCCGAAGAAGAGCGCCTCCTCGACAAAGCCATCGCCCGCATCAGTTCACTCACCGGAAAGAAACCCGCTGGCTATCGCGCACCCTCGTGGGCATTCAGCCCTTACACGATGGCGCTCATCCAGAAAAAAGGGTTCCTATACGACTCCAGCCTTCAATCCTCCGAAGTCCCTTACAAGATCCTCGCCAAAGGCCAGGACACAGGCGTCGTAGAGCTACCCATCGACTGGACACTCACCGAGACCGTCTATCTCGGTGCGCAAGGACACATGCCCTCACCCGATCTTCTCTTCCAGCTCTACAAAGAGGAGTTCGACGGCGCGTACAAGGAAGGAACCACCTTCATCCTCACCTTGCACCCATACCTCGGCGGCCATCGAGCACCCATGCAACACCTCGACGACCTTCTCACCTACATGCAATCCAAACCCGGCGTCTGGTTCACCACCGGCACAAAACTCGCCGAATACGCCAGGCAATCCGCCACCATAAAATGAAGTTCATGAATTCGATGAGATATCATCTCGTACTCTCGGTGCTCCTCCTGGCGGCCGCTACCCACGCACTTGCACAATCCCAATCCATCGACCCCACCCTCGCCGCCAAAATAGCCACCATTCCCGCCATCGACAACCACGCCCACCCACTCCTCTCCCCGCCCGCCTACGCCACTGACCGCAACTTCGACGCCCTCCCCGTCGACACCATGGACCCTTACACCGATCCCGCCGGCATGCGCCCCAATCTCCCCGCACTCCACGACGCATGGCAGGCCATCTTCCACTTCAACGGCAACCCACCGCTCGACGACGCCGCCCTCAAGCAACTCGAAGCCGCACGAGAAGCCACCCGCAAACAACAAGGCGAAAACTACGCCACCTACATCCTCGACAAAGCCAACATAGGCACTGAGCTGGCCAACCGCGTAGCCATGGGCACCGGAGTCCAACCGCCACGCTTCCGCTGGGTCCCCTACGCAGACGCGCTCCTCTTCCCCCTCGACAACTCAGCTCTCGCCGCCGCCACACCTGACCGCGCCCAGTTCTTCCCGCTAGAAGACAAGCTCCGCGCAAAATACCTCCAGCAAGCCAACCTGAAAACCCTCCCACCCACACTCGACCTCTACTTAAGCAAGCTCGTCACTCCAATCCTCGCGCAACAAAAAGCGCAAGGTGCCGTAGCCGAAAAATTCGAGATCGCCTATCTCCGCTCCTTCGGCTTCGACGACGTCCCCCGCGAAGAAGCGGCACGCATCTACGCCACCCTCCTCCACACCCCGCACCCGGACGAAGCCCAATACAAACGCCTGCAGGACTTCCTCTTCCGCTACATCGCCGCAGAGTGTGGCCGACTCAACCTCCCCGTCCACATCCACACCACCTCGGGCGGCGGAGGTTACTTCTCCATAGCCGGTGCCAACCCGCTCCTCCTCGAACCTCTCTTCAACGATCCCCATCTTCGCCACACCAACTTCGTCCTCCTCCACGGTGGCTGGCCCTTCGTCCACGAGATCGGCGCACTCCTGCAAAAACCAAACGTCTACCTCGATCTGTCACAGCAATCCCTCATGATCTCCCCGCGCACCATGTCCCGGTGGCTCCGCGAGTGGCTCGAGCTCTACCCCGAAAAAGTTCTCTACGGCACCGACGCCTATCCCTACTCCTCGTCGATGGGCTGGGAAGAAGCCGCCTGGATCGCCAACCAGAACATCCGCACCTCGCTGGGCATGGCGCTCACAGGCATGATGCAGGACAAAGAGATCACCGAGCCTCAGGCCGAAAACCTCGCCCGCATGGTCCTTCGCAACAACGCCCAATCTCTATACAAGTTCTGATACCTTCAACTCCCCAAAATTGATCTCACCGCTTTTCTGACCTGCAGCTTTGATCTCGAACTTTTTTTGTTTGTCATCCTTCGCGAAGCGGAGGATCTGCTGTTGCATTTGCTTCGGACCTGCAGCTTTGATCTCGAACTTTTCGGACCTGCAGCTTTGATCTCAAACTTTTTTGTTTGTCATCCTTCGCGAAGCGGAGGACCTGCTGTTGCATTTGCTTCGGACTTGCAGCCTCGCCAAAAAAATAAATCTCAAAACTATGGCATCTTTTTAGCGCCCGGAAAAGTCATTGCAAAACACCACGATAATCACCCGATTCACCACAAACTCACCACGATTTACCACGTAAAAAGCGCGAAAAAACGCAGAACCCCCTGCAAAAATGCGCTCCACCGTGCAAAAAAATAAACTATTCGCCCTTCAAATATTTCTTCGAATCAAGCAGCGGACGATCCATGCTCCGCACCCACTCCGTCACTTCGTCGGAGCCTTTACCCGAAGCCTCCGCTGCTGCAAACTCGTTCCGCACCGCCTGCATCTTCGCCTCCAGATCATCCAGAGCGCTCAACAAAATAGCCTCCGGTGTCATCGGCAACTTCGGCGAACCGAACTCATACTTCCCATGGTGGCTCAGAATCATATGCTCCACCAGCACCCGCAGCTTCTCCGGAAACGGAGCCAGCGCCTGCACCTTCTCCCGAAGCATCCCCTGCGCAATGCTGATGTGCCCAATCATCTGCCCTTCGAGCGTGTACGAAAAGCTGGACTTCCACCCCAGCTCACGCACCTTCCCGATGTCGTGCAGAATCGCCCCCGTCACCAGCAGGTCCGGATCGACCTCAGGATAAAACGGCACCGTAGCCACGCACACCCGCACCAGCGTCAACACATGCTCCAGCAACCCGCCCAGCCACGCATGGTGCAGTCGCTTCGCCGCAGGAGCAGACTTGAACGCGGAACCAATCTCCTCATCATCGAGAAATGCAAACACCAGCCGCTGCAGGTCCGCATTCTTGAACGCAACGACATACCCACGAAGCTCCGCCCACATCTCTTCCACATCGAACTTCGTCGAAGCCTGATAATCCGCCGCATCAATCTCCGACTCCGCCGCCAGCCGCATCTTCTGTAGCGTGATCTGCATCTTTCCCTGATACCTGCCGACTCGCCCCTGCACCTTCACGTAACAGCCCTCGGAACAGGTCGCCGCAGCGTCTGAAAAATCGTCCCACATTGTTCCCGAAAATGTTCCCGACTTGTCGGTCAGCATCACCGACAGGAACTGTCCACCCTGCTTCTTCTCGCGCAACTGAATCGAGGACAGTACAAAGTGCGAAGTCACCGCTTCATTATCGAACTTCGCAGCATCAACAACAAAAAAGTCTTTCATCTCAATCAGAATACCCCGCACCAACAAAGAACACACCATCGCAAACAGAAGCGCGAGAGCCGAAACCCCCGCGCCCAGAACAGATACGAATCTACGATCTCAAATTACAGTTGAGGCGTGGTTGGAGGTGTTGTGGCCGGAGGCGTCGTCGTAGCCGGAGTCTTCGGAGCTGGAGGCAATATCCCTTCCTGCGGCGTTCCCCGATCCGGAGCCTTCGAAGGCGTCTCTGCTGGTGGCGGCGGCGGAGGCGTAGGAGCCTTGTTCTGCAGCCGCTCCTTGGGAGCGTTCTTGTCCTTCTTCTGCTTTTTCTTCTTCTTCGAAGTATCGCCGTTCAGTCCCAGCGGCGCAGCCTGTATCTGTTCGGTGGCTTTTTCCTCCGGAGTCACCGCAATCGGTCCGGCAGCAATCTTCTCCTTCACCTTCTTTACCTTCGCGGCCTTCTTCGCTGCTGCTACTTCCTTGGCGCGGTCGCTAAAGCGGGTTTTGCCTACTGGAGCCACGGTCCGGTCCAGAGGATTCGGCCCCACATCCGCTCCGGCAGACGTACTCTCCAAAGGAGCGATCGCCGTTCCCGGAGCCTCAGATCGAGCCATCGTGCCGCCTGGAGTGACTGCCGCTGACGCCGCCCCCTCGCCCACATCACTCCCCACAGCCGTCTCCTGCGGACCTGGCGGCAGAGCGTTTCGCGGAGCCTGCCCAAACCGCACCTTCTCGCGCTTCACCTTCACAGGCTTCGACGGCTTAGCATTCGCCTTCGCACTCTTAGCAGCAGAAGTCTTTGTCGAAGTCGTCACCAGTGTGGCAGGCGTAACCGCGGGAGCAGCCTTCGTCTTCGCAACTGTCGAAAACTTCGTCCCCCGGTCAAACCGCTTCTTCTCGCTGGCAACCTTCTTCTTTGGCGCGGGAGGCGCGTAGGCCGTAAACACCATCCTGGTCTGTTTCGGGCTCGCGCCGGAGTCGACATATCCAGCCCTGACCTCAACCCACGAGTCCTCTCGCAGCTTCGTCAAGTACGTGCGTAACGCAGGCTGCATCGCCTCCGTATACATCGCCTCCTGAACCTGCGGCTCCACATCCTTCAACGGCGAAACTCCAGCCTCATGATGTTCGGTCACCTTCAGGATCACGAACCCCTGCTTGGTCCGGATCGGTGCCGTCCACTCTCCTGCCTTCAGGCTGAACGTCTGGTCTTCCAGTACCTTCGCCAGGGCTCCGCGCTTGTACATCCCCAGATCGCCGCCCTGCGATGCGGTCGGCCCGCCAGAGTTCGTCTTCGCCAGGTCCTCGAAGTTTCCTCCAGCCTTCAACTTCGCTTCAATTCCCTCTGCCTTTGTCTGCGCCTGTGCAATCGTTGCGTCGTTGGCATCGGCCGGAGTAGGAACCAGTATCTCGCTCAGCTTGATCTGTTCCGGCTGTGCGAAGTCCTGTTTGTGTGCGTTGTAGTAAGCCAGTTCCTGGCCCTGTGTCATCTGCAGCCGCCGTCCCACCTCATCACGCACCACCATCTGAGTGATCACGCCGTCGCGGATGTTCGCCTTGAAGTCCTCAAACGATACGCCCTGTGCCCGCGCCGCTTTCTCCAGGTCCTCCATCGTGTCCAGCTTGTTCTGCTTGCGAATCTCATCCAGCCGACGGATCACCTCTGCATCGGCATTGATCCCCAGCTCTTTTCCTCGCGACAGCAGTAGTTGCTTGTCGATCATGTCCCGCAGCAGGTTTTTCTGCCTCTCCGCAATCTCTGCTGGCGTCGCACCCGACTGCTGGTCCTCCTGTGCGAGCGCCTGTTCGGCCCGTTCCACGTCGCTTCGGCTGATCACCAGGTCGTTGACATGCGCCACCACATCCTCGACCACCACCCCATTCGGTGTAATCGCAGGCGTCACCGGCAGCGTCAACTGCGGTGCGGCCGGCAGGCTCAAAGGGCTCTGGTACCGCGGCGCCTGTGCTTGCACCACTCCTGGCAGTGCCAGCAGGCCCAGCCCGCAAACCACCGCAAACTGCGAAATTCTAAAGGTCATCGTCACTCGTATTCTTGGTCGAACATCCACATCAACTATCTGCGATCCGACCGCAATCGCCGAAACATCCGTCCTGCTTCTTTGGACTCACCCTGGCTTCGGACGGTATCCGTACCCAATTCTAACTGCCCCTGCCCCAACATGCGAATCCCCCCTTGGAATCAGCCCTCCCAACAGACCCTGGCTCACCCCGGATGCTATACTCCGTCAAATACAGGACGTCTGTCCCTGCGCATGATTGCGCGTCGATTTACCCTTTTTCCGAGGTCACCTAAGCCCATGGCTCCCCGCTCCCGTCGCGTTCTCTTCTCCGCAACTGTCTTCCTCGCCACCTGCGCTCTGATCGGCACATTCATCAATCAGAAAGTGGCCGCCCAGTCCGCCAGCGATGAGTCCACCCTGCGCGACTCCCTCCACACCTTCACCAACGTCTACTCCCTCGTCGAGCAGAACTACGCCGAGCCGATGAGCACCGACAAAACCGACAGGGCCATCTACGACGGCGCAATCCCCGGCATGCTCCACGTCCTCGACCCCCACTCCAACTTCTATGATCCCAAGGCCTACGCCCAGATGCGCGAGGATCAGCATGGCAAGTACTACGGCGTCGGCATGACCATCCAGCCTCAGCCTGTAGGCAATGGCAGCGGCAAGACCAAGATCGTCGTCCTCTACCCCTTTGAAGGCACGCCCTCTTATAAAGCTGGCATCAAGCCCGGCGACGAGATCCTCACCGTCGATGGCAAATCCACCAATGGCATGGACTCCGCAGCCGTCGCCAGCATGCTCAAAGGTGCCCGCGGAACCCACGTCTCCGTCACCGTCAGCCGCGAAGGCGCACCCCGCCCCATCGTATTCGACCTCGTCCGCGACGAGATCCCACGTCCCTCCGTCGATCTCGCCTTCCTCATCCGTCCCGGCGTCGGCTACATCCATGTCTCCAGCTTCATCGAGACCACCAGCCACGAAGTCGGAGACGCTCTCGACAGCTTCGGCAACATCCACGGTCTCGTCATCGACCTCCGCGGCAACCCCGGCGGTCTCCTCAACGAAGCCGTCGCCACCTCGGAAAAATTCCTCCAGAAGGGACAGATCGTAGTCTCCCAGCACGGCCGCGCCTTCCCCGATCAGGTCTATCGCGCCACCCGCAGTGAAGAAGGCCCCAAATACCCCATCGTCGTCCTCGTCAATCGCAATACCGCATCGGCCGCTGAGATCGTCTCCGGAGCCCTGCAGGATCACGACCGCGCCCTCATCGTCGGCGAAACCACCTTCGGCAAAGGCCTCGTCCAGACCGTCTTCCAGATCAACGAGAACACCGGCCTCGCCCTCACCACCTACCACTACTACACCCCCTCCGGTCGCCTCATCCAACGCAACTACGATCACGTCTCGCTCTACGACTACTACTACGTCCGCGACGACGTTCCCAAGGACAAAGACAAGGCCAACCTCGAAGTCAAACTCACCGACTCCGGCCGCACCGTCTACGGCGGTGGAGGCATCACACCCGATGAGAAGATCGACAACATGAAGTCCAACCGCTTCCAGGACAATCTCTTCATCCACTACGCCTTCTTCAACTTCAGCAAGCACTACCTCGCCACCCACACCGTCTCAAAGGACTTCCAGGTCGACGACGCGGTCATGCAGCAGTTCAAGGACTTCCTCAAGACCAACCAGATCGACTACACCGATGCCGACATCGCAGGTGTAAACGACTGGGTCAAGGCCAACATCAAGCGCGAGCTCTTCACCTCGCAGTTCGGCCAGCTTGACGGCCTCAAGGTCGCAGCCGAATGGGATCCCCAGATCGCCAAGGCAGTTACCTACCTGCCTGAAGCCCAGAACCTCGAAAACCAGATAAAGATCGCACAGAAAACCAACACCGCAAGCCGCTAGAGCAGTTCTCAAAAGGTGTGGAGTCACACCCTTCGAGGACCAGTGAATCCCCGCATTTGCTGTTGCTTGTCCTTTTGTTTGTCATCCCGCAGGGATCTGCTGTTGTCGTTGCTGTTGCTACTCACACTCCCATGCACCAAAGTGAAAAGGTCCGCCGCCGAAAAGAAAACGGCGCCACGCAAAGCGGGCGCCGCAAAATCATGGAGCGGGAGACCGGGATCGAACCGGCGACATTCAGCTTGGGAAGCTGACGTTCCCTTTAGCCCGTTTCTCGATCGCGTTGCGAATCAGGAACTTGTCTTGTAATCCATCCATTTTCAATAGGATGCGAGATGTGAACAGGGTGCATACTTCGCACCGATTGCATATACTGTCCTGCATTTCCATCGTTTTTGGACAGTATGGACAGTAAGGAGTTTTGCAGAATGCTATGAATTTTTCAGTGGGGGAAGGTGTGGCTTTCTTACTGAATCTGGAGCGGGAGACGGGGATCGAACCCGCAACCAACGGCTTGGGAAGCCGCTACTCTACCATTGAGCTACTCCCGCTCGTGACGCTAATTATAGCCTCTCTCACTAAGCTGCTACCAGCCCCCGTGCAACCGGACGAACCGGTCGCACGAAAGTTGCGGTGAGGAGTGGGATGCTGGCGATGTTGTCGGGTTGAGATTGTGCCTGGACCACCAGCTTAATGCGAGTTCCCTTCTGGAGGGACTTGGCGAAGTGGCCCTCTTTGCCCCAGGCTACGACGTTGTAGCTGAATGCCTGGAGGTTGCGGTCGGAGATTATGGCGACTCCGAAGGCGGTGTATTTGCGGCCGTTCTTGGTGATGCGGCTGCTGGCTGAGTTGCTGACGGTGCCGAAGAGGGTGATGGTGTGTTGGGTCTGCATGGTGTTTCTCCTGTTTGCCCGGTCAATCGGGACACATCCCAAAGGGCGCGAAGGTGCGCTGCTCCCAAGTCGCGGCATCGCCGCGTTGCCAAGAGAAGAAGTTTTTGGAAAGGGACCCGGAGCCTGCGAGGGGGGAGGAGTCCGAAACCCGGAGGGCGCGGAACGCGAGTTCTGAACGCAGAGCCGCAGGGCGCAGCTCCTGCACCGAAGCGGTGTCCGAGTGAACGTGCAAACAGGAGAGTATGCAGGGTACGGAGTCTCCGTCGGAACCGACACATCCATCGTCAGCGTACGAACGATATGTAAACACAAGCGCGTCTTTCAAGATGCCGCCGACGTATGTCAGGGCGCGAAGAAAACGAAACTGGCTAGCCTTACGTAACATAAAGGACGACATCGTACCTATGCGGAGACGGACTTGAAGTTCAAAGATCGAACGATTAGCGCATTGGCCGACATGATCTGCGGAAATACCGACGCCGGCAAAGAGGTTCTTTTCCCCTACCGGAGCAGCAGCTACATCACACGCTTCTTTCAAGAATGCGATACCGACTATGTGCACGATGGGACAACGCG
>JBDTEQ010000080.1:0-23636 GCA_039922475.1 Edaphobacter sp. | reverse complement strand
GATCTCTGCGGCTACTTTGTGGATGAAGACAGCGTCGATGCCAAAGCCCTTGCCTGCAGCCAGGGCTTCTCCAGAGATTTTGAGGAGGATTCTTTTGTACATGTCAGGGTTAAGTATCGCATGCGATCAGCGGTTCGTCTGGTGGTAGATAGAGCTGAGATGGAGACCTCCCCCCTACCCGCCTATATTGCGCAAAGTCTTCGAACGATGAGGGTTAGCTTTGGACTAGAGCTTGACGGGGATAGGGGATGAATTAGCAAGTCGAATCGAGGGCTGTTGAGGCGAGGGACTTGTGTCAAGTGAGTACGGATTACTGCACCTTGACCAGCACGGTAGCGTGCAAAACATTTGAAAGGCTATGGTCATTCCTGGACCAGACTGCGGTCGATAAGTACAGAATTGAGTCCGGCTTGAAGGTTTGCTGGAATCCTATTTGAGGTGCATCTTATCCCCTTTCCCCTTCGGCGCAGGATGCCAGTTATGGCCATTCAGTGCATCGAACCTATAGGGTTCTTGACTACGAAGATCGTAACCTTTCGCCATGGTAGCCACGAAGAGTAGGTTACGGGAGCAAAATCGGCGGGTCCACCGCAGCGATTCCGGTCAAAAGACATGCTGTACTGCGGTAACACGTGAGGAAAAACCGATGCGAATGTCTGCAGGCACGTATCGAGCCTGGGCGACGGAGAGACATGGTTGTCCTTCTGTGTGGGCAAATTTCGATTTGGAAGAACCACGAAACCCGCAGCGTCGATCTCTGTCAAGCCGTTATACTCCCACCCTGCATCAATGGAAGAGCGCGGCACGCCCGAAGTCTGAACTTCTTTAGCAGCCACCAGCAGCGTCCGAAACATAGCAAAAAGATCGTGTGTGCCCGCGACCGAAATGGCTGCGACAAGAAAGACCAAGGCAAAGCTTGCAATTGGTAGTCGTGCCTGTACATAGTCCTGGTAATACCGCGTTGCCAGTAGCGACACTACAAACAGGATCGGAAGCAGGTACCGATCATAAAGGCCAGTGCTGGTGGCTCTGGGCGCCAGCAGCACTAGATAAGCGGCCAGGAAAGGCAGCAGAAGGATAAGCAGGTCATGCCACGAGATGTCCTTCGACGTGCAGATTTCTCGTTGTTTGCGACTTCCAAAACAAACCACGGAAATGGTCGAGATCAAAGCCACCAGTGAAATGGCTGTCATTACAATACAAGCGTGAGGCGTCAACCAAGCGGGGCGTGGTCCAAATACTGGTGTACTTTCCCATATTCCCGATGCCGAGATCATGTTCCCCTTGGAGTCGAAGAAGGGTGGAGGCGTCCACGAGCTCATCGTGCGAAGAAAGTGCAATTGCACTCCCTTTCCAAGACATACTAAAAACGCTACTGTGGCAATTGCCATCGTGCGCCGACTAGCTTTTCGAAGCGCAGGAAGAAACATAAGCAGCACTGGAAGAAGAAGGAACGAAATGGCTATCGCTATGCGCCAAAGCTGGGTGAATAATCTCCAAAACATCGATAGGTTGACAGAGTGAATCACTGCCGGTTCGGGGTCGATATTTGGCTGGCGAGAAAACCAATGCAAGCAGCCGAAAACAATTGCCAAGCCCACCGTAACGGAGACAGTCCCGGCCATCAAAACCCGCTTCTGCCTCCGCAACAACCACAACGCGCAGGGCACCATCACAAGCACGCCCAGCCATGAGGTTTGGCGAGCTGTCCCCCCCCATTGCGTTGGTCAGTGCGGCAAAAATGATCCAAGCTGCACTCGTTCTTGTGGTTGCGGCTTGTAACGCACGCAGGCATCCGTAGAAGCACAGGACAATGGCGAGGATCCCGGGCACATCAGTCATGAAGATCACCGACAATGGCAAAAACAATGGTGACAACACGAAGGTGAGGGTTGCGAGCGTCGCGTTCCAGTCCTTTAGGCTGGCGCGGACAAAGCTTCGTTGCAATAAAAATGCCGTTGCAACTGACACCAGCAGTATCGACATACGCGCCACGGTAAATGAAAATCCGAAAACCTTGATGAGCAGCGCCGCCGATGGCAGTAGCCATCCAAGCATTGCTGTCGCCCACCCGTTATAAACAATATGCCCGGTTTGGGCCAGAATTTGGGCTGTACGGATATACGACCAGTCATCAACTATGCCAGTCTCTGCAAATGGCCATGCTGCAAAGGCGCATGTGAGCAATGCCAGCGCACAAAGCAAGGCAGGAAGCCGGAACTTTTCAGAGAATCGCATGGCACCTAATCAAAGTAGATTTGCTAGCGAATGTAACTGCTTTAGGTTTACGCGTCTAAGACCTGGTCAGGCTTATGCCAGATGGCGACTATCGATTTGCCGATGGAATAAGAGAAGAGTGGATCGAGGACGCGCGAGAGGGGGACCATCCATCCATCCCAGAATGCGAGTTGGGCTTTGGTGGGCATGGACTGCTGGAGAAACAACCGGTTGCCGGACGACGCGAAGAGACCGATAGAGTCCAGATATCGCATCCGCTCCAGATGCAGACCTGCCGGCGAAATCGCCTGGAGCATGGAGCGGTTGTACCGCCGGAAGTGTCCGATAGCGGCATCGAATGGAGTAAAGAGACGTTGATGCGCGGGTGACAGGACGATGACGCGTCCACCGGGCCTGAGGAGCGATGCGGCGACATTCAGCTCTTCGCGGTCGTTCTCGATATGCTCCAGTACATCGATGTAGATGATGGTATCGAAGTGCTGGCCTGCGAGCGATTGCAGCGTTCCGCAGATGGCTTCATGCCTTCGGCCTGCTTCCTTCTCTTTGAGTTTCTGAGTTAGCACGGCAACGAGTTGTGGATCGGGTTCCAGGCATACCCACCTGCCGGAGCCTCCGGGATCGAGCAGCTCGGTGTTGGAGCCGATGCCGGCACCGACTTCGAGGACATCGCCGGCGAGAAACGGCTTGATCTGCGAAGACCAATAGGACTTCCAGTTCCATACGGAGACAAACAGGTCGAGTTCCGAGCCGACGTATTTAAATTCACTCATGAAAATCGATGTTCGCCACTTCTTCCACAAAGATGGAATAGTCGCGAAGGGGCGCGAAGCCGAGGTTGGTTCGGTTCGACAACATGAAGAATGTGAAGCTGGTTGCGATTGTGATGAATTGAATCATGATGACGGCGAGCGTACCGGTTGCATAGGTCGCCCAACCGGGTATGGCTTCGTGGGTGAAGAAGCGGATGACAAGAACCAGAACGATGGCCAGAACAGCCAGGAACGATTCGGCGAGAGAACCGATCAGGAGACGCACGCCTACGATGTCGCTGAAGACCGAGATGGCGCTGAGACCGTGGGAGACCAGAGCGGGAAAACTCATCCGGGACATTCCAGCGATGCGAGTACCCCGAGGAATAGGAATCATGGTGAAGGGAAGCCTGGACCGAAAGACGGCGGCAGCATAGTGATTCCAGAGCTCGGACATTACGACGAGGGTGCTGAGATACTTCGCAGGCAGGATGCTGAAGTTGCCTACTTGCACGCTGATGCCCGTCAGGCCATGATGCGCGATTCGGTAGATTTGATAAAACAATCGAAATACCAGAGATTCCGATCGGCGGCTTCGCATCGCGAAGATGGCATTTGCTCCGCGGGTATTGGAATAGGCGCGCAGGAGATCGACCACGCCCTCGGGTGTATCTTCGCCGTCTGAATCCATCACGAGGACAGCGTCGAAACTTATATTTTTTTGGATGTAGGCGAGCCCGATGGCGATGGCGCGCTGGTGGCCGAGATTGCGTCGGAGGCGCAGTATCCGCACCGACTGGACCACCGAGAAGTCCCCCTCGAAGTCGTCACGATTGCATCGCTGTAGCGAACCATCGTCGATGAGGAATATCTCGACGGTGCAAGCAGAGGACGAGATGGCCTTATCGAGGCGCCGAATTAGTTCCGCTGCCGAGTGCCAATCGTCTCGAAGCGGCATTAACACTATCAGATGTAACACTTGCTCAGCTCGTGGTGTACGTCTTGAATAGTTGCTGTTGAACTACATTGAAGCTTCTTCGGTAGCAGCTGGCTTCGCCTGGGCTACGGTCCAGTCGGATGCACCGACTTTGAAGCGGGCGAAGCGTCGGACGCTGATGTTCTCACCAAGTTTCGCGACCTTGGTAGCGATAAGCTGCGCGATGGTCTGTGAAGCTTCCTTGATAAACGGTTGGTCGAGGAGGCAGAACTCTTCATAGAACTTTGCGAGCTTGCCTTCGAGCATCTTCTCGACGATGTTGGCAGGCTTTCCGGTTGCTGCCGCCTGGGCGCGATAGACGTCCTTTTCGCGTTCGAGGTCGGCGGCGGTGACGTCGTCGCGGCTGACGAAACGCGGATCGACAGCGGCGATGTGCATGGCGATGTCGCGGAGCAACTCCTGGAAGTCGTCGGTGCGGGCTACAAAGTCGGACTCGCAGTTGAGTTCGATGAGGACGCCGATCTTTCCGCCGGCATGGATGTAGGTGCCGACTGCGCCTTCATTGGTGGTGCGTGAGGCCTTCTTCGCAGCCGAGGCCATGCCGCGCTTGCGGAGAACGACGAATGCGTCTTCCATGTCGCCTTTGGCTTCCTGGAGAGCTTTGAGACAGTCGCCCATGGGAGCGCCAGACTTTTCGCGGAGTTCCTTGACTTGCTTTGCATCGATTTTTACGGCAGTGTCGGACATTGTGCGTTTCCTTGAGGGTGAAGGGGTTCGGCTAAAGCCTACACCCCGATAAAAAAAGAGGCTGTTACGGCACTGCTAAAGTCGTGCGGCTCCGGATTACGACCAGAAGACAGGCCCTTCCGATTACGCCACCTCACGCAAATGAGGCGATGCAGAGCGGAGGGAGACTAAACAGCGGCGTGGGCCGAGAGGGAGTCGGGCTCGGCGTCAGGCTCCGCAGATGCAGCGGGTGCCTTGCGGATGTTGCCTCCGAGGACGGCTTCGAGGTCAACGGTCTCATCTTCCTCGGGAGCAGCTTCCGCGGCGGGCTCGGCTGCGGCGTGAATCTCTCCGGGCTCGACTTCTCCGTCTTCACCGATGTACTCGGAGGAGACTTCAGTCGGAGTGACATCGGCAACCTCGGTGTTGAAAGCCTTCTCGGAGACCATTTGGACGCCTTCGTAGGCCGAGTCTGCGATCTTCGTGGTGAAGAGGCGGATGGCGCGGAGGGCATCGTCGTTGCCGGGGATGACGTAATCGACGACGGTGGGATCGCAGTTGGTGTCGACCACGGCGACTACCGGGATGCCAAGCTTGCGGGCTTCGGCGACGGCGATGGCTTCGTTGTTGGAGTCAACGACGAAGATGGCATCGGGAAGGCGCTTCATAGACTTGATACCCGAGAGGTTGGTACTGAGGTGCTTGCGTTCACGCTCGAGCTTGATGACTTCCTTCTTGGTGAGGAGCTCGTAGCGGCCGTCGGTGGACATGTCGTCCAGTTCCTGGAGGCGCTTGACCGACTTCTGCACGGTGATCCAGTTGGTGAGGAGACCGCCGAGCCAGCGGCTGTTGATGTAGGGCATACCGGCGCGGGTGGCTTCTTCGGCGATGGCGTCCTGCGCCTGACGCTTGGTGCCGACGAAGAGAACGAGCTTGCCGGTGGAGGTGAGATCGGTGACGAACTTCGAGGCCTCTTTGAACATCTTGAGGGTCTTCTGAAGGTCGATGATGTAAATGCCGTTGCGCTCGCCGAAGATGTACTCCTTCATCTTGGGGTTCCAGCGCTTGGTTTGGTGCCCGAAGTGAACACCAGCTTCGAGCAGTTCTTTCATAGTGATGTTTGCCAATGTAGCTCCTTGATTGAGGCGGCCGAGTGTGAGCATCGGTGCCCGGATTGATCCGTTGCCTGACGAGACAGGCGCGGGAGATTTGACTCCTGACCTTCGGCTAAAGATCTTCCGAAGGGTGTTGCGAATGGCTTGAGGCCCGACTCTTCTCCGCTTCACTTCAGCGAAGGAGAGCATACCCCAGGGGCTAAAGCCCCTGAATTCCTTATTCCGCCCTAGAGGGCCAAGGCTAAAGCCTTGGCTTACCTAGAAGCAAAAATCTGAACCTCCCAACGTTCAACGCAACAAAAATTAGCGTTTCGAGAACTGGAAGCGAGCGCGAGCGCCCTTCTGGCCGTACTTCTTGCGCTCTTTACCACGCGAGTCGCGGGTAACGAGGCCTTCTGCCTTGAGCGCCTTGCGAAGCTCGGGGTTGAATTCCATGAGGGCGCGGGCGATGCCGAGCTTGACGGCGTCGGCCTGTCCCATGACGCCGCCACCCTTAACGGTGGTGATGACGTCGAAGGTCTCTTCGATGCCGGCGATGCCGAGAGACCGCTTGGCGGCTGCGCGCTGTTGAGCGGTGACGAAGTAGACGTCACACTCTTTTTTGTTGACGGTAAACTTGCCGCTGCCCGGACGCAGGAAGACGCGTGCGATCGAGCTCTTGCGACGGCCGGTTCCGTAGTACTGAATCAGATCTGCCATGGTGCTCCTTGAACTTTTTCCCTGGGGAGACCCAAGGCTAAAGCCCTGGGCTGCCAGCCCCGTCGATTTTGGTGCCGTAGATATCCGGCCTAAAGCCCGGACCTACCTAAAAACTTTCGTGACCAATATCGTCACATTGAAACGAGAGCTTAGGCTTCGAGCGCGTGTGCCTGGTAGGTTGGAAGCATCACCTTGGACTTGTTGATCTCGCTGGTCTTGGGTGCGTTGGAGGCGTGAAAGTCCATCGCGACGGGCTGCTGTGCGAGGTGCGGGTGATGCGCTCCCTTGTAAACCTTGAGCTTGGTGGCCATCTGACGACCGAGCTTGGACTTGGGAAGCATGCCCTTGACGGCCTGTTCGACGATGGCCTCTGGGCGACGGGCGAGCAGTTTGACGAAGGACTCTTCGCGGAGACCACCGGGGAATCCGGTGTAGCGGCGATAGAGCTTCTGGTCAGACTTGAGACCGGTCAGCACGATCTTTTCGGCGTTGACGATGACGACGTGATCGCCCATGTCAATGTAGGGGGTGTAGAGGGGGCTGAGCTTGCCGGCGAGGATCGAAGCGGCCTGAGTGGCGAGACGACCGAGGGTCTTGCCGCTGGCGTCGAGTAGAAACCACCTGCGCTTAATATCTTTGCCGCTTGGAATCGTGGTGGACATCGTTTGGGTTACTCCTTGTTTCTGCCGTCTTCCGTGTTCGGCCTGGTGCAGGAAGAAGAGGTGCAGGTTAGTGTTGCGTTGAACTGCATAAGAACAATTGTTCCAAGGACAGCGGCGTGGTGAGGGAAGAGGAGATAGTGCCCACTTCACAACACGCGGAGAAAGACCGCTTGACCGGGACTACGCACAAAACCTTTGGGATGGGTGCTACGGGGGCGGCCATGATGAGAGCTGCTCCCCAGTGAATCCATCTGAATCCACGGATGCCTCGGGAGTCTGACTTGCCTGGGAACGGTGGAGACACAGGCGTACAGACGCGAGACTGCGCGAGGTTTAAGTCTAAGGGGATGCGGAAGTTCCGTCAAGGGTTGAGTTGGGCCGGCCTCGGGCCGAATCTGCGACGGTAGCAGGGGTTGCGAGGTCGAGGATATATATCTTTCCGTCGTCGTAGAGGCGGCGACGGGTTTTGGCAAGTTCAGCAAATTGATGATGGGCATCCAAGATGATGGCAGCTTCGCTGTGAATCCACTGGGTCCTGGAGGGGTCGGCGAGGGCGTGAATTGCCATGGAATCGGTGCCAATAAAGCCACCATAGTCGTAAACGAGGTAGCGGCGATGGTTAGCAAGGAGGTAACGGGCGAGTGCTTCGCCGCCCTGCCGAGCGGGCCAACCTGGAGGAAGGCTGGCGGCGCACCACGACTGCGATGGCTATTGGGTCGGGGCCCGGAGGCATGGCTGCGACCTGAGGGTGTGATCGCCGGTTCAGAGATGGTGTCTACAGGATGCCTGACGCATCTCAACCTGCGCAGGCCTGTTATATAAAGGAGCTGGAAGCGGGTTTGCGAATCCGAGGAATGCCGCACGCTGCTACTGAAGGTGCTATGGACATACTTGACGAGAGCAAAGATGCGTTTCAGTTGACGGTCGAGGACTCAGCGATGCGTTTGTACCTGCAACGCTTTCCTTTTCTGATGGGCCCTAACGGCAGGATGAATGAGCTGGGCCATCAGGTGATTTACGAAGGACTGAAACCGCGGAATCGGCACCAGGTAGCGACGCCTATACACAGGCTGATGCCACGAGAGACGGAATTAGCGGAAGAAGAGATGGAGCGACTGCTGCGGATTATGGACGAGTCGAAGATTGCGCAGGCGGAGCGCGCCGAGATGATCGACGACTATGGCTGGGAGGCGAATTTGGTGCCTCGCGAGGCGAAGGCCGCTCTGGTGCTTGGATGCGCGGATGGTAGAGAGCTAATGTTCCTGCGGGCGGTGCTGCCGGATGCGACGATTACGGCGCTGGACTACGAGGACCAGATGTCGGAGGCGCTCAGGCAAGCGGTTGGAGTGCGTTTTTTTCATGGCGACATGAATGCATTGTTGGAGATGTTCGGACGGGAGTTTGATCTGATCTCGTCGAACCACACGCTGGAGCACTTGTACACTCCGAATGAGGTGCTGGCGACGCTGGCGGGACTGTTGCGGGAGTATGGAGCGCTGATCTCAACCTTGCCGATGGATGGGATGGACGGGAGTCCATTTCTGGAGAAGGTGAAGACGGCGGCGGCGAAGAAGACGGCGCATCCGCTGGATGTTGTGTATCTCGATGCTGGGCATCCATGGAAGACCAATCCGGCGGACCTGGAGATGACGCTTCAAGAGGCGGGGTTTGAGCGGCCGCAGATCTATCAGCGAGAGATGCATCTGTCGCGGTATGCCTCGTTTGGTGCGAGGCGGTTCAAGGCGGAGCTGGCTCTTGGTAGAGTGTTACATGCGGTTTGTTTTGGGTGGCTGCGGTCGATTGCAAAGGTTTTGTTTTCGAAAAATGCGCCGGGGGGGTTCTGCAGGGCATTGCTGGCGATGGAGCGTCGCGTATGGTTCGGTTCGAACAACCTGAAAAATAGATATACGTATGAAGTGCTTGTGCTGGCGCGGAAGGCTTGACCTATCCATCAGGGTTCGGTTTGTGTGGGAGTGGTCTGCCGATCGAAGTTGGTGCGCATGAGGTGGGGACGGGTGGATTTTCGGTGCCGGATCGAGGGCGGGGTGGGCACTGCGGGATCAAGTCGGTAGAGGATGAGGAGATTGCGCTCGGGATCGTCGAACGCCGGGAAAGCCGCGACGCGCTGGAGGTGGTACTGGGGAGTAAGGGCATCCATTTTTTCGTCTTCAATCTGGTTCCAGGCGATGTACCAGCCGGGGTGGTAGGCCTGAATTCGGACAGGAAGATCCATGGTGCCGAAGTCGTCGCAGATGGAGGGCAGGCCGGTCATGAGGGAGAGTTGCGAGCCGCTGATGGAGAGGATGAGCGGATTGTGGGATGGGTCGGCGGAGATGATGCGATGGATCTGGTCGGCGGCGTTGGCGAAGGTGTAGTCGGGAGTGCGGACATAGTGGAGAGTCTGGCGAGCGTCGGTGACGGTGAGTACGGCCAGGATCGCCACTGCGATGGTGACGACGAGACGGTGCAGGCTGGTTTGGGCGGCTGCGCGGGAACGTGGATTTGAGGTCCAGAGGCTTGAGAAGACCACTGGGACGAGGAGGGTGAGGGGAATCGCGATGACGAGGTAGTACCGCGGCTGGAGGCTGTTGTGATAGGCGAGGAAGGCGGCGTATCCGGCGGCCCAGAGGAGAAGCGATGGGATGAGCGGATTGCGCAGGAGGCGGGGACGAAGGAGAAAGACGAAGACAATCGCGAGGAGGGCGAGGGGGTAGAGGAGCCTGCCGATCCAGACGCCGGAGGTGATGGTGCCGGACAGAACGGTGAGCGCGGTGGAAGGGGTGATTCCGGTGTAGCTGTTGGCGTTGAAGAGGTAGTGGTAGTCCGCAAGAAAGCTTGGACTGACGATGAAGAGGTAGTAGCTGAGCCACACGATTGCAGCGATAACGGCAGGAGGAAAGCTGAGGCGAAGGAAGGGGCGGAGACGGTAGCCGGCACGAGCCCAGAGGAGCCACGCAATTGCGGGAAAGAGGAAGATGGCGGTTGTCTTAGTGAAGACCATCAAGGGAAGAAGCAGGCCAAGGGTGAGCAGAGGTAGCGCTTTGCGAAGGCGAGTTCGGAGAGTTGCTGCGATTCCCTGCTCTGACGGTGCGGCATAAGAAGCGGCGAGGAGAGCAAGCAGGGTGAAGAGGATCAGAAGAGGCTCGAGGATGGCCATGCGCGAGAAGACATAGCAGAAGGGGCTGACGGCGAGAAGAAGGATTGCGACGGCGGGAGCGAGGGAGGTTTCGGTCTTCTTTCCCGAGGAGAGAAGCTGCCAGCGTCGCAGCAGAATGTAGGACGCGAGGAGGATGAAGCCGAAGATCGCAACGGTGAGGGCGCGGGCAGCGACGAGATGGACGCCGGTGAAGCGGAAGAGGGCCGCTTCGAGAAGAGGCCAGACGGGGAGCGCGGCGGCGGGGTTGAAGTCGCCGGGGACGTACCAGTGACCTCGCTGGAAGTGGCGGATGGCTGCGTCACCGTACCAACCTTCATCGGTGTACTTCGCCCAGTCCATCCAGAGAGAGTGGTTGGGAAAGTCGGCGTTGAGATGGAGAGCATGGAGGGCGAGAAAGAGCGCAGCGACGAGGAGGAGAGCGACCTCGACGATTTTGAGAGTACGGAACGAGATGAGTTGCGGCGAATGCACGTGTTCAGAGGATTTCGCAGCTTGTCGGCAGGAGTTCAGAGTATTACAGAAGGATGACCGATGCGGAATCGGCAGTGCAGGACTGGAGTAATTCAGTACAGCGATGATATCGATCAACCCACATGCAATGGCTGAGATTTATCGTACGCAAACCGGCTCTTCAACCTCAGCCATTGCTTTTCGTAGAGTTCGTAGCTTGCCACTGCTAAGGCCATCGTACCGCCCAACATCAGTAGGGTAAAACATACTCCACCCAGCACAATAGAATGAAGTCGAACCTGAAGCCATGGCTGAATCCAACTCAACCCTGGCCAGAAAAGAATGTGATAGACATACATTCCATAACTGTATCGCCCGATAAAGCGTAGTGCCGAGAGGCTTCCGAACCGATTGGCGAAAGATCCTGGCCGCAGAGCAAGCAGGCAGAGGCATGCGAAGACCGCCGCAAGCGCAGGAAATCCCGCCAGGATCATCGGAGTGGAGTGGAAATCGGGCCCTCCCCGAACCAGCACAAATCCCATGACAATCAGGGCACCCGGCAAGATCTTACGCACGAGCTGCAAGGTGCGATCCAATGGAAATGTTCGAATGCAAATTGCAGCCAGAGCGCCAAACAACAACCCGTCCATATGAGTGGGTAATTCTGCATAAGACCACTCGTAGGCATTTCCATGAGGCATTGACGCGAGGAGACAGATCCTCAAGGCCAGTCCGCCCAGGGACAAGTAACCGCATATCTTCGCCAGCCGCTGCGGACTGGCCGCGAGCATCACCACCAGAGGCCAAACTAAATAAAATTGCTCCTCTACGGCCAGCGACCACAGATGCAAAAACGACACCGCGGGCCGTACCTGAGCGAGATCAGGATTCAGGTAATAAGCAATGTTTCCTGCATAAAACAAGTAGGCGAGATGACCCTTGTGCCATTCAAGATGGAGCCACGGCGTCAGAGCGAAGAGCACGCCCATCACCGTGTAATAGAGCGGGAAGATCCGAAGAGCCCTCCGCGCATAAAAATTTGAAAAGTAGCCGGGGTGCCCCCTGGTATCCAGAAGAATTCCAGTAATCAGAAAACCGGACAGCACAAAAAACAAATCCACACCGGCCCACCCGACCGAACAGATGGAAGTGACAATCTTTATCCACCATGAGCCTTGATGAGAACTGATTCCGTAGTGACGAAAAAAAACCAGAAGGAAGGCTACGCCGCGAAGGCCATCCAGGCTTCTGATGTGATGGCTCGAAAGACGCGTCTTTGGGTTCGCGATGAAGTCCATTTTCATCGATTCAGAGGAGGATCGTTATTGACAGAGTGACACTTGGCTGATGACGCAGCGGACTATTCATAGGCGAGAGCGTCGATGGGATCTTTGCTGGCAGCCTTGAGCGCTGGGTATAACGCTCCGAGAATGGCTCCGCAGAAGGCGATAAGAATGGCCTTCCAGACGTAGGGAATATTGATAACGAAGTCCAGCGTGGGGAAGCGGGCCTGGAGAGCAGCACTGAGAATAAAGCTGGCTGCGATCCCGAGAGCAATGCCAACAGCGGCGAGGACTCCGGTTTCGCGCAGGACGATGCCGACGATATATGAGCGGGATGCTCCCATGGATTTGAGGATGCCGATCTCCCGCGTGCGCTCCATAACAGCGGTATACATGGATTGAAAGATGACCAGGAAACCAATGATGATAGCGATACCGATGACGACTTCGAGACCGATGTTGAAACCAGGGAGGCGATCCGGCGAGATAGAGGATAGATACTCCTCGGCGGTGGCGACGTTATAGGTGCTCATGCCGGGAGTAGCGAGGATGGCTTTGCGGACCTCTTCCTGATACTTCGGCGGGTCTTCGGTGCGGAGGTAGAACATGGTTGCCTTACCCTCGGTTCCGGTGAGAGCTCCCATGGTGTTGATCGGGATAAATTTACGGCCGCCTTTGCCGTGGGCGACTATGCCACAGATACGAAAGTCGCGGTTGAGAACTTTGATGGTGTCGCCAACCCTCTTTCCAGCCGCTGCGTAGTCGTCGAGAATGACATCGTCGGGCCGCTGAAAAGGAGTGCCAGCGAGAAAGGTAAATGGCAGGAGGTCATTGAAGGTCTTGAAGTCAATACCATAAATCGTGTCAAGCGATCCGGTGATTTGTACATTGACAGGGGCCGTGACAACAACATGCGGGATCTTCGCGAGGATGTCGGCGACCTTGATGGAGGCCCCTGCGGGGCTCATACCGATAAGATTGCTGGCGGTGTTAGGACGCACAAACATGTCCATGCCGATGCCGTTCTGACGAGTCTTGAAACCATTGAGCTTGCCCATCAGGATGGCAGTGATGGAGAGAATCATGATGACCTCGATGGCGATGGCGAGGCAACTGATGAGCGAGCGCAAAGGGCGATGGACGAGATTGCCTACAACCAGTTTGTTCATGACAAGTACCAGTGTATGGCAAGCACGGATTGGACGATCAACCCAGATTCGATTTGATCAGGGTCTTCGCATCTCCTATAAGTTGAGTTTCAAAGAGCAGCGGTTTCCGATGTGCCGAGGGAACGAACACGATTTGGTTTACTTTGAATCGGATTCATCGGCCGAATGATATTTTGACTTGGACCGATAATGAACTGCCCGATCACCGGCATGAGGTAAGTCACCAGAGACGCGGCAAACAATACAGCCACGGTCATGAAGCCAATGGTATAAATGACGCCGCTGATTCCCGCTTCTGGAGCTGAATGAGCGTAAGACAATGCAATGATTAAGCCCCATGGCGACTGACGAATGTCGCCACAAAGCGAATCGAATAATGTGAACATCATGATCCAGAGAATTGGCGTCACGATAAGAATCCCGGTCCAGCCTCCGAGGCGGAAAGCTTCGCCAGTCGGGCTGAACGAAACGCCTGTTGAAACATCGGACTCGGGAAGAATACCTGCTTCCCGAGCATAGTAGTTGCCCGAAAACCAGACGGGTTTGTCCTTCCAGATAAAATGAGGCACAAAGTTTTCAAAAGCGAGAGCTATCGGAAACAGTCCAAGTGGACCAGTTTGTTGGGTGTATGAGATAAGAGCGTCATCGGGGCCGATCATCTGAAGCCGGTCGAAGAAGCCCTGATGCGTCGTAAAGTATCCTTGAACTGCTTCGTCCTGGTACGCTTCGTCTTCAAGAAACTGTTCGCGAACATAGCCCAGGTTCGAGAAGAACCCGATCGCAACATCGAGGTTTCCACTAAGTGAATCGCCAATTTTATAAGATCTTCCGTACTGGGAGTACGGAACGAGATAGTAAAAAGTGAAGAAGACCACAAAGATTCCGCCAGCGATTTGAGTAAGGGATACCTTGTAACGCTGTGACGCGGCTGCAATCAGCCAGCACAGGAGGGGGGTGATCATGCCCTGCTTGGAAAAGCTGATAGCGCCTTCTAGAAATATGACAATTCCAGAGATAATCACCGGCAGACTAAGGCTTCGAGTACCGCCGCTTCTGCGAATCGCATGAATCACACCCAGCATGATAGCCAGGGGCAAGAAGCGATCGATTTGATTGAGCGCACTGAAAACGGACCCTGGTCCCCAGTTCCCGAAGCCAAATGTCCCAACACTCAAGATAATCAAGCCGGTGGCCATGCAGCCAACTGTCGCACTCTGCATGTTGGCGTCGGTAACGAAATCGGCCAAAAGAGCACGTTTGGTAGTTAATTTTCTGCTGATGAAGACTGCGACTAGCAATGCGCATGCCGTGCAGAGATATGCAGCGGCGGTGGCGAGAGGGGCTTTAAGATTGGAGTCTGCCGGTTCGCCAAGCACGGCCTTCCAGAACAGGCCGATGAGAACAACAAGGACAGAGTAGAAGAAGACATACGCTCCGGTGGAACGGGTGAAGCCTCCTGCCACGTTGAAGGCCGCCGCCGCAATAAGGACAAAGCCGAAGCAGCAGAGCGCGAAGACGGCTGTGGTCCCCTCATATAACTGGAGAGCACAGAGAATCAGCGCGAAGACGAAGGTGCCTACGAGAGAGACGCGTTCGGGAAAGGGTAGGCGCACTCGGTCTCTTTCTCAACCATGCCTTGTTCGGATGCGATGTTCCAAGATAGCAAACGTCGGAATGGGCGTTGTATCGGCAGTCTGAAAGACCTGGACACTAACCGCAACGTACTAGGCAGATGATAACGACTGCATGGGGACCCGTCAAAAGAAATGCCAGTTCCTTTCGTCTTCAACGGTTTTCAAGGATGTAGATCGTTCGCTGTCTTGGGAGTAGCCAAGTTTTATAGATAATCGGCGCAAAGTGTGACGGCTTATAGCAATTGATTAGAGAGTGAGAGAGATGCAGTTGAGGATGAATGGAGGGCGTATATTTTCTGAAATAGCCTATGCAGTCAAGCGGGACCTTGGGAGGAACCCATTCCTTATACGCCCCTGGCGGGAGAAGGATTCTGGGCTCGTTCACGTAGCCGGTCTGCTCTAGTTGAGTCCACCCGTCGTATTCGAATCCGCCTTCAATTGCAGTTCGCGGGACACCGGCTGCGGTGACCTCGTTTATTGCATCCAGACGGGCACGATCAAAGGCGAACAAATCATGCATGCTCGCTACACCATAAGCGGCGAACAGAAGTACAGCGAGCAGACAGAATCGCGGTAACTTTTCGGAGATTGTTTGCCTGTAGACTCGAACTAACCCGATGGTGAAGATAAATTGCAGCGGCAGAAAATACCTGTCAAAGACAGTCTTTCGGGTCAAGATGAGAAAGACATATGCCATCACAAAGGGCGCGAACAGGATCATCAAAGATGCATTGGAGAGACTGGGATCAAGGCGTCGAGCGGAAACTGTGGAGGCACTTGGCGCGATTGGGGAGTCACGCCTTCCGATAAGATCAATCAGGCAAACGGCAAAGCTGGTGAGTGCCGAAACTATGGCGGCAGTAAGCAACAGACGCACAACGATCGGGACCACATCCGGGCCTACAGACAAGATCGCGCCAACATTTTCTCCTTGGACACTGACATAGTTGCCGCGTACTCCGAGAGGTATGCTCTTGAAGTAATACTGGGGGGACGCAACTGCCCACCAGAAGAGGAGCGACCCAGCGATTGCACCGGCTATAGCCGCGAAGTTGCGGACTGAACGTTTCTCGATGGGATTGGCCACGACGAATGCACACATCACTGGAAGAAGACATGTTATCGAGACCAAGGCAATACTCGCAGCAACGAATGCCGAGTTGAGGTGGTATTCGTAAAAAGTTTTTTCGATAGCTGCATAGGGTTGAACTTGGAACCAATGGTTCCACCCTACGATGCTCAATGCGCCGAGTATCCACAGGGCCATTCCCGCAGGGAGAATATAGCGTCGCCGACGCATACACCATACGGCGGATGGAACCATGATGAGCGCCCCAAGCCATGCTATTTGGCGCACCGTTCCGCCGACTACGTTCGAAGATGCTGCACATACCAGCCATACAATCGCACCCGTGTCAGAGGCGGATTGATACGCACGAAGACAACAGTAGATGCAAATCACTACGACGAATAGCGCTGGGATATCTGTCATAAAGCTAAATGACAGAGGGAGGAATAGGGGCGAGAGTACCAGGCTAAGGGTCGCAATTGTTGCCGTTCCTTCGCTAGCCCCTGTCCGAACGAAGACTCGCTGCATCAGCGCCGCACAGAGTAGTGACACGAGCAAGACCGAGCATCGAACTGCGGTGAAGGAGAAGCCAAACAACTTTATGAACAAGGCCCCTAGATATATCTGCCAGCCCAACATCGCCGTTGCCCAACCGTTGTAAACGACATGACCTGTATCTGCCAAAACTCTGGCGGTCCAAATATAAGACCAGTCATCGTTGACTCCCATTGAAACAAAGGGCCGCGCGACCAATACACAAAGAAGTAGGGCCATCATACATACAAACGCATGGATGTATTTACTTTTTAAGAGCATCTCGCTGCGTCATTTTCCTATCATCTTTTCGATGATCTTGAAGGATGTAGATTGTTCGTTGTCTTGGCAAAAGCCAGGTTTCATATGTGATGGATGGAAAATGCGACTGCTCAAAGCAGTTGTCTGGAGCATAGGCAAGGTGAACCAGTGGGTGAATAGACGGAGTATGGCTTCTAAAGTAACCTATGCATTCGGAACGAATGTCTGGAGGAGTCCAAGGGTGATAGGCACCTAGCGGATACCCTATCTTGGGTTCGTTCACGTATCCTGTCTGTTCTAACTGTGTCCATCCATCGTATTCAAATCCACCTTCAATCTCGATCCGCGGAATTCCAGTAGAGATGATTTCCTTAGTTGCATCTACGCGGGCACGGTCGTAGGCAAATAGATCGTGCATGCTCGCGGTGCCAAAAGCTGCGAATACAAGTACACCGATAAGACAGAGCCGGGGCAACTGCTCGGATATAACCTGCCGGTAGATACGTACGAGGATCAATATAAAAACAAATTGAAGCGGCAGAAAGTACCGATCATAGACTGCTATCCGGGTGACAATGAGGAAGAAATAGACTGCCGCGAACGGCACCAGAAGAGTAACTAAGTATCTGTTGGGAATGTAAGGGTAGGACTGTTGATCAGAAAGTGCGCAGGCGCAGGTATCGGCGGCAAGCAGAGTTGCGCGCGCATTGACAAAAAAAACGACAAAACAAGAAAATGCAGAGAATGTTGCCACAACAAGCAGAAAACGAACGGGAACCGGAATTACCTCAGCTGGCCAGCCAAAGATGAGACCTACCCCCACACCTTCGTTGGTTACATAATTGCCCGGAACGCTAAAGGGAATACTTTTGAAAATCGAAAAGTAGTTACTTGTGGTAGTTCTTGCCCACCAGAAGAGTATGACGCCAGTAACCGCTCCAGCAAGTGCAGCGATATTACGTGCCGAGCGCTTGTTTTCAGGATATGAGACCCAGAATGCGCTCACCATTGGGAGAAGACACACCAGGAAACCCAAAATGACTTCAGTTGCGTAGAAAACAGAATGGAAGTGATATGGATAGAATACTTTGTCAATAACTGCGTAGGGTTGCATGCGAAACCAGCGCATGTAAGATACGACACCGATAACGCTGAGGATCCATAATGCGGCCGCAACAGGCAGTAGGTGGCGGCGACGTCGCATGTATAAGGCCACCGCTGGAACCATGACAAGAACACCGAGCCACGCCGGCTGCCGAACTGTTCCGCCGACCAGGTTTGACATAGCCGCAAAGGTGAGCCAACCGAGAGCGGTCTTGTCAGAACTCGATTGACATGCTCGAACACAACTGTAGATACAGAGGACCAAAATAAACAGAGAGGGGATATCGGACATAAAACTGAACGATAGAGGCAAATATAGAGGGGACAATACCAAACTAAAGGTTGCGACGGTTGCCGTACTCTCGGAGGCACCCGTTCGAACAAATATTCGTTGCATAAGCGCTGCGCAAAGAAGTGAAACAATCATTACTGACAATCGAGTCATTGCGAAGGAGAAGCCGAACAGTTTTATGAACAAGGCGCCGAGAAATGCCTGCCACCCTAGTGGCATTGCTCCCCAGCCATTGTAGGTAAGGCGTCCGGTGTTGGCCAGGACTCGCGCCGTCCAGATATAGGACCAGTCGTCAGAAATACCTATGGGCGCAAAGGGTCGCGCAACCAAGACACAGAAGAGGAGGGCGAGCATGCAGATCGACACGTGGAGATACTTGTTGTTTGACAGTGTTGTATTCGCGCCGCGATTCGACTCCACTAATCCTTCCGATCCTCTGCAAATTTGACGGAACAGAGCTAACTCTGCTGTCCGTGCTCGCGTTAATGATGGCGTTAGAAGCTAACTAACCAGATTCTAATGGTCTTAGCAAAGTTGGTTCCGTCGAGTATATCTGTTACAGAATGGCAAAACTGGTTTTGACTTCGAAAAACTCCTGATCTATTCTTCGAGCAACTGAGCGTGTTGACTGGCTATTCTGTCGGCCTTTTGGCAGGGCTTGAACGGAGCGAATGGAACGATTCTGCGACGAGCTGCGATGGGAGCGGGAACGACGCAAGGTCTCGATCGAGAAGATCTGCGCGGAGACGAAGGTCTCGTCTCGCTATTTGCTTGCGTTAGAGGCAGGCGAATATAACGCACTGCCTGGTGGAGTATTCCGGAAAGGGATCGTTCGCAGCTATCTGGCGGCTTTGGGGCTGGATGAGGTGCCATGGATCGAACGATTTGAAGCCAGCCTGCGGGAGAGCGGCGCCGTAGCGGACGGGGAGGACTGGACTGAGTTCGCAGAAAACGTGCGAAGAAACAGGATGGGTATCGATTCCAGAACGGGTTTGCGATGGATGGGTGTGGCAGCGATGGCGGGATCGCTGGTGGCGCTGGGGTGGGGGGTCTGGAAGTTTGCGTTGCATGGCCGGTTGATCCCGTAGAAATTCCACTCGTCGCTTCGGCTGGAGATTAACTCGTGCCGACGCCTCGCTCTTGTAAAACATGGAGCTTCTCTATCGGATGCATGATGCGAGTCGCTAAAAATATGTTTGCAATCAAGTAACATGGAACGGAAAAAGCAAATTCATTCCGTGTCGAAGAAGGATGAAAAGACTTCTCCAGGGGCGTGGATGTTCTTGCGTTGAATACGTGTGCACTGCCTCTGGAAGCAGAGGTTTGTTTCCTGAATGTTCGGAGGGGAGATGATGGAGCGTACGGAAGATAAGCGGGGCTATCTCCTCCTGTTGCTGGGGGCTTTGGTGTTCCTGTTTTTGCGGGCACCGATTCCGCTGGTGCGGGGCTTTCTGTACGCAGAGGAAGCGACAGGGTATCTGCGGTATGCGTGGGATGCTCCTGTCGTTCGCGCTTTGCTTGCGCCGCATCAGGGTTATTTTTCCATCTACCCGAATGTCGTCGGCGTGATCGCAGCGCGCGTGGTGCCGCTGGAGTACGTGGGGATCTTTTGCGGCTGGTGCACGATTGCAGTGCAGTTATTGATGGTGCTGGTCGTGGCACAGTGCGAGATCTTCGACAACTTCAAGCTGAAGACTCTCGCCGTTGCGGTGAGCCTGCTGACTGTGCCAACGCTCAGCGTCGCGATGTCCTCGATCTTTGCGCAGTTCTTCCTTGCGGTTTGCACTGGTGCGATTCTGATGTCCGATGTGGAACGGCTGCGACTCTTTCGGGGGAGCGTTTTGCTGCTAGGCGGGCTCACCGGAGTTGCCAACTGTATCCTGGGGCCGTTTTTTATCTGGGCTGCGTGGCGCGATCATTCGCGAAAGCGTGCCATTCAAGCAGGTATTCTAGCGGTGTGTACGGTAATCCAGGTCATCGTTGTGCACCATATGATGCAGGTGCAGGACAGGGGTCTGACAAGGCACTCTGCTCTGCCTTATGTTCTGGGCGCCTACCTGATCAATGGACCAGTTTCGCAACTTCTCACCAGTTGGAGCGGGCACATAGGATGCAGAGTCCTGATGACTCCGCTGTTGGCACGCTGGTCTTCAATAATCTGGGTTCTCGCGGAAGTTGCGACTGTCGTTACCTTCTTCTTCTTCGTGTGGCTTCTGGTGCGCGGTGGAACCGCAGCTCGCCGATTCGGACAGATAGCGTTATTCAGCCTTGTTGTGGGATTAGCGGGAGCATTGCCTCTCAATGAGAGGTTGATGTGCGATGGAGGAGCCAGGTACTTCTTCCTGTGCAATGTCTTCGTTGGATTTGGCTTGATTTGTGCGCTGAAGAAGAGATTGAAGATTATGAATCGGGTGCCGCGCGGACTGGCTTTAATGCTCGCGTGCATTTTGATATCGGGAATTTATGATGATGTGACTTTGTGGACGCGCCCGCCGTTTATGTGGGATTGGCAAACAGAGGTTGCGCATTGGAGAGCTGATCCGAACTACGAGATTCGCGTTGCTCCAGAGTATTGGATAGGCCTCGTTTTGACTCCCAAGCATGCAAACACCGATCTGCCCGCTTACATCTATGACAGCAACAATTTTGGTTCCAAGTTGAAATAGACGCGCATTCCATTCGCTGCGGGATTCTGCGTTTCAACGCTGGGGTTGCGCGGCTGGGTGGGGAACTTTGGCGGTAGAAGCAGATAGCGCGTAAAATATGAGAGATTGCGTGGAGAGGCGACGCCTTATCCGATGCATCTCTGGAGGAACTATTTTGGCTAAACGCGACCGTTTTTTGTTTACGAGTGAGTCTGTCACCGAAGGGCATCCCGATAAGATTGCCGACCAGATCTCCGATGCGATTCTGGATGCCTGCCTGGCGCAGGATCCCTACAGCCGTGTGGCGTGTGAGACGCTGACCTGCACCGGGCTGGTGGTAGTGGCCGGAGAGATCACGACGAAGGCCTATGTGGACTTTCAGGGCCTGGTGCGCGGAACTGTTGCAGCCATCGGATATAACAATGCGCTCTATGGGTTCGACTCGAATACTTGCGCGGTGATCTCGACGATCAATAAACAGTCGGGCGATATCGCCATGGGTGTGGATACGGGCGGCGCGGGCGACCAGGGGATGATGTTCGGGTATGCGACGAACGAGACTCCGGAGTTGATGCCGACGCCAATTTCGCTGGCACACAAACTTGCGGAGAAGCTGAGCGAGGTTCGCAAGAGCGGATTGATGTCGTATCTGCGGCCGGATGGCAAGAGCCAGGTGACGGTGGAGTACGACTCGAACCATAAGCCGGTGCGGGTGGATGCGGTGGTGATCTCGACCCAGCATGCAGAGAACGTTGGGAACGAAGAGTTGCGCGCGGACATTTTGAAGAACGTGATTCAGGCTGTGATTCCGGCGAAGCTGCTGGATGAAGACACGAAGTATCACATCAATCCGACCGGTCGATTCGTGGTCGGTGGGCCGATGGGCGATACAGGATTGACCGGACGGAAGATCATCGTCGATACGTATGGCGGTATGGGGCGGCATGGCGGGGGAGCATTCAGCGGTAAGGATGCGACGAAGGTCGATCGTTCCGCAGCTTATATGGCGCGCTATGTGGCGAAGAATATTGTTGCCGCTGGTCTGGCTGATCGTTGCGAGGTTCAGCTTGCATACGCGATCGGCGTGGCCGAGCCGGTGAGCGTGCTGGTCGATACGTTTGGCACGGGCAAGGTAGATGAGACCAGGCTGGAAGAGTTGGTACGGAAGAACTTCTCGCTGACGCCAAAGGGGATTATCGAGGCACTCGATCTGCGGAAGCCGATCTTCAAGGCAACGGCGGCGTATGGCCACTTCGGACGCAAGGGCGAGGGCTTTACGTGGGAGAAGACGGACAAGGCTGCCGGATTGGCAGAACAGGCCGGAGTGAAACAAGCCGCCGCCAAGTAGTTCGCATGCTGTAATTCGCGAGATGGGTGGGCTCTTGGGCCTGCCCATTCCTTTTTGCCTCTGAAGCGATTGAAGTTTGGATGAACAAAACGGAGTGTGTCGATTTGTGTCGGATGGGAGGATACTGGAATGACAATGACGAGTGCAGCTAAGACAAATTCCGAAATAGTTGCGATTCCAAGTTACTTTCCAGGGAAGCAATGGCAGCAGGTGTTGACGAGGGATGCGCGCGCGGATGGGCAGTTTGTATATGCGGTGAAGTCGACGAAGATTTACTGCAAGCCGAGTTGCGCGAGCCGGCGGCCTTCGCGAAAACAGGTGAGCTTCTTTCCTTCTCCGGCGCTGGCAGAGGCGGCGGGATATCGAGCGTGCAAAAGGTGTGAACCGGAACGAGCCGAGGCAAAGGCTGACCCGCAGGCTGGTGCGATTGCTGCTGTGACGGAGTATCTGAAGGAACATGCAGAGGAGCGGACACGGCTGGGAGATGTGGCGAAGGCGACAGGCGTGGGAAAACTGACGATACTGCGTGGGTTCAAGCGGGTGTTGGGCGTGAGCCCGGGGCAGTATGCGAAAGAAGCGCGGCTTGAACGGTTCAAGAGCAAGGTAAGGGAGCCGAAGAAAGGAAAGGCTCCGATTACAGATGCGATCTATGGGGCAGGGTACGGATCGAGCAGCAGGTTGTATGAGAAAAGTTCAGCTTCGCTGGGGATGACACCGCGTGTGATGCGAGCGGGTGGAGCGGGGTTATTGATTCGGTACACCACTGCGCCCTGTCCGCTGGGGCGGATGCTGGTAGCGACGACGGATGTGGGAATCTGCTCGATTGCTTTTGGCAAGAATGACAAGGAACTGGTTACGGAGCTGCGGGGTAGGTTTTCGAAGGCACAACTGGTGCCTGCGAAGCGCAAGACGGGTTGGCTCGCGGATGCGGTTGCGTTTGTGTCGAGTCAGTTGGGCGAACATCCGCTGGCGGCGACGTTTCCATTGGATGTGCGGGCTACGGCGTTTCAACAACGGGTATGGAAGGCGTTGCAGGCGATTCCTCGAGGAGAGACGAGGTACTACTCGGAACTGGCGGCGGAGTTGGGAATGCCGAAGGCTTCACGTGCGGTGGGTACGGCGATTGGGTCGAACCCGGTTGCGGTGGTGGTGCCATGTCATCGTGCGGTGGCAAAGAGTGGGCTGGGGGGGTATCACTGGGGTGTGGAGCGAAAACGGCGATTGCTGGAGGCGGAAAAGAGTGCATAACGGGAGAGTTTTACGACTCTGTGCGGCAGCGGAAGTTGGCGGACAATGAATATGCCGGGAAGCAATGCGCTGCCGGACGGCTTCAAGGGATGGATTGTTGCGAGCGTGGGCCTGTTGCTGGTTTCGCTGCTTCTGGTGCTGGGCGATGTCGTTGCGGTGTTCGCTTACTTTTCCGATAAGACGAGCCCGCTGTGGGTGACTCTGCTTGGAGTGGCTGGGGTAGTTGGGGTCGGGCTTGGATTCGCGGGATTCTTTGTGCTGATGGCGATTGCAGGATGGCGGTCGTACCGGGAGTCAAAGCGGGTGGAGATCATTT
>JBDTEQ010000079.1:0-3934 GCA_039922475.1 Edaphobacter sp. | reverse complement strand
GATCTCTGCGGCTACTTTGTGGATGAAGACAGCGTCGATGCCAAAGCCCTTGCCTGCAGCCAGGGCTTCTCCAGAGATTTTGAGGAGGATTCTTTTGTACATGTCAGGGTTAAGTATCGCATGCGATTAGCGGTTCGTCTGGTGGTAGATAGAGCTGAGAGGGAGACCTCCCCCTACCCGCCTATATTGCGCAAAGTCTTCGAACGATGAGGGTTAGCTTTGGACTAGAGCTTGACGGCAGGTGAGGGGTGGATTGACAAGCTGAAAACGAGGGATCTTCAGGCGGGGGCTTGTGTCAAGTGCGCGCGGATTACTGCAGCACCTTGACCAGCACGGTAGCGTGTAAAACATTTGAAAGGCTAACAACCAGTGAACAACCACGTTTTTGCACTTGACGCCACACTTCCACCACGCCTTTCATCCAAACCGACAGGCAAACAAAAATACCCTACAGGTTGAATAACTCCCGCAACCGCTTCGTCTGCGTGCGGCTCACTGGGATCTCGGTCTTCTGTGCGTCGTCCATCCGAAGCTGGTAGCTCGACTTGAACCACGGAACCACCTCCCGTATGTGCTGAATATTCACCACATATGACCGGTGCGCACGCCAGAACGCCTCCGGGTCGAGTTGGTCCATCAGTTCCTCCAGCGTCCTGCAGTTCGAGTGGCCAGCCACCGTTCGGGTCACCACGCTGATGATGCCCTCTTCAATCGCCGCAAAACAAACCTCCCGCTGATCTACCAACAGCAGCCTGTTCTGCGCCCTCACAACTATCTTGCCTGAGGTAACCTTCTGCGGCTGCGCCTGTTCTTCCACCAGCCGCAGCAGCGCATCCAGCTTCGCCTCGCTCGGCGATTCCGCCGGCGCCGCCAGCCGTGCCTGCGCCTTCTCGATCGTCTGCATCACTCGCTTTCGGTCGAACGGCTTCAGCAGATAATCAACCGCATTCACCTCAAATGCGCGCACAGCATATTGGTTGAACGCCGTCGCAAACACCACCTGCGGCATCGGTACCTTTCGGTCCAGCAGCTTCTTCAGTACGCCAAACCCATCCAGTCCAGGCATCTGCACATCCAGAAACACCAGGTCCGGCTTATGCGTCCGAATCAGTTCCACCGCTTCAATGCCATTCGTTCCCTGCCCCAGTACATCCACTCCGCCCGCGCGCTCCAGCAGATACTGCAACTCCTGCCGGGCCAGCGGTTCGTCATCGATGATGAGTACAGTCAGAGGCACAACTTGAGTAATTCTCCCATGGGTGTATAGGGTGTTTGAAATTTATGGCCGCTTCTCTCAAGGAAAACGGCACTCCGCAGGATCTTCCACTTCATCGTAACGGGAGAATTGTTCTAGTCGCTGTATACGCGCAGACGCGACGGAGTATGGTCCTCGGCCAGATCGTGTCCGCACTGCGTGCAATACACATCTGTAATCTGCACTCCGCGGAAGCACCGTCCGCACACCGGAGCCATCTGGAACTGGCACTGCGGGCAGAAATGCACACTGGAGGTGATCTCCGTGCTGCAATGCGGACAAGGAATCATCATCGGCTGTCGCAACAGGAAGTAAACCACCGCCCCGATTCCACCCGGCAGCACCACCACAATCAGCATCCAGAGTCCTGCAGGCATCCGCCGCCGACGCACATCGCGGCTGACATACCCCACCAGCAGTACATAGCTGGCGAACGCAGTTCCCCACGAGTACCCCAGCAGCAATCGCATCGGTAGCATCTCGTGCCTATGGTGAGGAAGAACTCCGTGGAACAGATACTGCACCGCCCCGAAGACAATCACCGCAAGCACCGCCGACCACGCCGGAATCATGCTGAGCTGGTCCTCAACTCCCCCCGAGAAATCCTGCGACCGATCCGATCCCTGGCTCCAGAATCTGTTCATCGAGCAGCCTCACGTTTTCGCGCACGTTGAAACATAACCAATGCCAGCAAAGCCATGGACGCCGGAAGGAACCATACACACAACACCAGAAACTGATTGGTCGGGTCCGGCACACCACCCGGCGTCGCATCGTACGATCCCAGCGCGCTCCACACCGCCGTGCAGATGATCACCAGAAGCGACGAACAGACAGCCAGCGGAATCCACAGGCTGCGAACCCGGCTGCGTCGCGCCGCTATCGTCTTCGCCCGCTCCCGCACCACACGATGCGTCCGGTTGACCATCACCGACCGCGCCGCCACACTCTGTTCCCCCAATGCCGCTCGTGTAGCAGAAGCGGCGTCCTGCAAATTCAACTTGTCAAACGCCTCGTTCATATCCTCGCCTCCACAAAAGGACGTAACGTGCGAAGCTGTTCCATCTGCGGCCTCAACGCCGCCAATCCACGATAAAGTCTCGACTTCACAGTCGACAGCGGAGCCTTTGTTACCGCAGCAATCTCTTCCAGTGAAAGCTCTTCATAAAATCGAAGCACCAGCACCTCGCGATAGGTCGGGTCCAGCTTCAGCAGCACCTCGCCCACCTCCGCGCAATCCTCGTGTGACTGAAACTGCTCCAATGGCGAAGGCCCATCCATCGCAATCTCAAAGGGCCGTTCATCCTCGCCACCCTCGCTCATCTCATCCAGGCTCGCCATCGTGCGCTTTCGTGACAGGTCGATCACCAGATTCCGCGCAATCGTAAACAGCCACGTATCGAAACGGGCCTTGCCATTATACTGCGCCCCCCGCAGCAGCACTCGCATCCAGGTTTCCTGGAACAGGTCTTCGGCAACCTCACGCTTCCCTGTCAGAAAAAGCAGGTACCGCAGCAGCCGATGCTGATACAGCTCAATCAGATGATCGAGCAACTCGGGATTCTGCTTCTTCAGTCCATGGGCGATCGCCGCGTTTTCGCTCTGGGATTGGTCAACCAGTGCGGCGGTCAGCGAGATGGTTCCGGTCTGCACAGCCGTAGAGACGTTCGTTCTGCCCGGGAAGACTCGCTTCTTGAGTGAATGATCCATAAAAATCGCCCGATCCGTTCAAAAGAGGTCTGAACACACACCTCTCCCGTGCCAACTTTGGCATGCAAACATTCTACGGCCTCAATGCCATTTATCCATTTAGAAAGTAAACTTGGTGCATGGAAGTTCTTTTCGGCCTCCACCCCGTAGAGGAGGCCATCCGCTCCGGTGCGCGCCAGTTGGACCACGTCAGCGTAGCCCGCGAGCGCCGCGACGCCCGTCTGGAGCGCCTCATCGACCTCTGCCGCACCGCCGGAATCCGTGTCGCCATCGAGTCCCGCGACCAACTCACCCGCCTCGCCCGCACCGATGCTCACCAGGGCGTCTTCGCCGTCGTCCGCGAGCGCAAATTCCTCACCATCGAAGACCTCCTGGCCCCCACCCCCACCCCCCACCACCGCTTCTTCCTCGCCCTCGACGGCGTCGAAGACCCCCACAACCTCGGAGCCCTCCTCCGCACAGCCGACGGAGCCGGCGTCGACGGCGTCATCCTCCCCGAGCGCCGCTCCGCTCCCGTCACCGCCACCGTAGCCAAAACCTCCGCTGGAGCCTCCGAACACGTCCGCATCGCCCGTGTCACCAACCTCGTCCGCTCCCTCGAACAGATGAAGCAGAACCACGTCTGGGTCCTCGGCCTCGACGAGCGGGGCACCCCCGACTACGCCGAATTCGACTTCAACACCGACTGCGTCCTCGTCCTCGGCCGCGAAGGCGCAGGCCTCCACGACCTCGTAAAAAAGACCTGCGATCACCTCCTCCGGATACCCATGGCCGGTCAGGTTTCGTCTCTCAACGTATCGGTCGCCGGAGCCATCGTCATGTACGAAGCCATGCGCCAGCGTCGTCAGGCCGCAGCGCCTCCTGCCGCACCAAAGCCGGCGAAACCGCGTAAGGGATTGGGATCTTGAACAATATCGCAGCAGCATCTGTACTTCGTCGCACCGCTCTCTCCGCGACCCTTCTCCTCCT
>JBDTEQ010000078.1:0-3269 GCA_039922475.1 Edaphobacter sp. | reverse complement strand
GCCTCGTCCGCCATCTCGCCGGCAGTCGACTTGTTCACATCGCTCGCGACACCCAGCATCATCGGTGGCAGATCGAACGCATTCGCAATCATGCGAATCAGTGCCTCCTGCCATTGCAGGCGCAGATCTGCATCCGTGCCGCCAGCGAACCGCAACACCTCCGGTTTCCGTTCGCAACTCAGTATCGGCACACGTCCCGTACCTTCAATCTCGTCCTGCCACCAGCGAATCAACCGGTCATGCTGCTCCGGTGTCGCCTCATCCAACCAGAGCGCATACTGAGCCACAGAGTTGCTGGCAAGCTTCCCCGCATACCTGTTCGCGCTCAAAAACTGATTGACCGTCTCAAATGCCACCTCCAGCCGCCCCAGGCCAAACGGAGTGTAGCTCCGAGGGTTCAACCGCACATACATCAGCTCGTCATCCAACAAAGGCACCAGCGACTCCTGCCCCAACCGTCCCGTAGCCTGCGCATACCGAGGCTTCGCCGGATCGCCGTCCCACTTCACGTCAATCTGAATCGTTGCTCCATCGACCGCCCAGAGATGGAAGGGCCGTTCCGAATCGCCCGTAGCCTCCATCTCCACCGCGCCGAATCCACCGACCAGCAGATCCTCCAGCACCTGCTCCCACAGCACACGAAAGCTGTCCGAAATATTCGGCTCCTCAAGACAACGCCGCAGCGCCTTCAATCGTGCTTCCACATCCTCCACCGTTCCATCCGAGTAGCCGCGCCGCACTCGCACCTGCCAGTCCATGCTTGCAATCTTGTCCTTCACCACGTTGATCGCGCGCCGCACCACCGGTGTCTCCGCGAACTTGCGAAGATTAGCCGCAGTAGGCTTCGGCAAAGCATTCTGCCCCGCTCTCCCGTTGGGGTTATAGGGACTCAGAATCGAGGGCAGCATCGCCGTCTTCCTCTCTCCCATCTTCGCGTCGCCCGCCGCTGCTTCCACCCGCACCAACCTCTGCCAGACGTTCTTCACCATCGTTCGAACTCCCATAGCAAACCCCTCTCTCTATCTCCGCTGCAAAAAGAAAAAAGGCACAGCCCCAGGGCCATGCCTTCCAGTTCAAATCCGTTTCAGCTCTCAGCATCCAGCTAAGAGCCGGCCTCTCAAACTCGCAGTTCCATCCTCGCCGTCTCAGCCACCCGAGCCAGATCATTCAACGTCACCACTCGAATCTCCTGTCGTTCCATCGCTTCCACGCCGAACCGGTATCGCTCCATCGCTTCGTCCTCGGTATCCGAGACCGCGCGCAACGGTTCCACAATCGCCGTCAACTCCAGCCGTGCCGCCTCCACCCTTTGCACGCCTTCGATCAACTGCGGTGCCGAATAAGCCAGCCCCTTCGCCGCCTCCACATCACCCTCCAGCGAAACCGCCTGAAACATCCGAATCACCCCATTCGGCCTGTATCCGCAATCGATCTTCATCGGATCTCCTGCTCGCGTATAGAGCGAAGCTGCAATCCGCTTCCGCATCAGCCCCCACACACCTGCTCGTTCAAACTCCGTCCGCATCGCCCCAGCGATCGCCGCCCGCCCCGTTCTCTTCCGCTCAGTCTTAGCCTTCAGCGGCTCAACATACATCTTCATCAACTGTTCAATCTCCGCCGGCAGGCTCTCCGCCAGGCAAGCCCGCACCTCGGTCATTTGCACCGAGTTCGCCAGCGTATCCTCAAGAATCTCCATCACCGGCTTGCTCCCTGGAGCATCCTTGCCATCCATCTGCAGTCGTGCGCCGATCTCCCCTTCCAACGCCTCCAGCAGCCCGATGTCTGCCTCCGCATCCATACATCGAACCCTGCTCCAATCCCGGGTAAAACGCACCACCGCGCTATCGTTCCGTCCTGCCTCTCGCAGCAGCACGCCGATATTGGCAAACTCGCCCTTCACCACATCCGGCACATATCGGATCAGGAAGAACTCGCATTGGACCCGTTCACGCAACAGTCAATCTCCAGATCGGCGAAAACCGGTTGAGCTTCTCAGCTACTCATGATCGTTCGCTCTGCACTCAAGCTACATTACAAATTTTCCCACTCCGCTCACCTCGGCAAACTGTCTCGGCACCACAATCCTCTTCCCTGATGCCCACATCGGGAAGGGCTCCCTGTCCGAATCCCGAAACTCTCCAATCAACTCTCTCACTCTCGATCGTCGCCGCAACATCTCCTCCATCAGCCGTTCAATTACGGCAGTATCGCCTCCATACCACTCCGGCGGCACTGTCTCCGCGATCTCCCACAAAGTCGCGGCTTCCATCGCCTCCACTCGGCTCAGCCATGGTTCAAAGCTCTCCCACCCCGTCACTCTCGCATACACCAGATTCCGAGGGTATACACCCCGCATCGGCGAATCCGGAAACGTCCAGGCTCCCGCATTGAAGCAAAACCCCTGATCGATAAAGGTAGCTCGATACTTCCGTTCCCGCGGCTTCCGTTCGAACACCGCCTGCCGCCCATTGCAGTTCCCCGCCCACTTGTCGATGCACAACATCCCGGCAAACTCCGCCAGGTTCCTCACCTCATCCAACTGCTGCTCCGGCAGATAGTCCACCACCTGTCCCGGCATCAACCCACCCACAAACTGCGACCCAAACTGTAACCCCGCCGTATATCGCGCCCTCTTTCCCTTAGGCAGCTCCACAAACATGTCGAACGTATTCGCCACCAGCCACTCCGTTACTTCAATCACATCGCTCGCCGGCACCGTCAATCCCACCGCCGCCGCCAGCCGCGTTGCGATCAACTCATTCGCCAGTACGCGCACGTCCTGCGGATTATTTTGAAACTTCACCACCCACAACTTGCCATCCGCTCCCAGCATCAACTGGCTCTGCGCCCCGCCTCGCATCCTCCGAATAGCCTGCACCGCCAGAACCGCCAAAACCCAATCACCCCGTCTCAGCAGAATAGCGTATGTCCCGCCGGACGGCCCTCCTGCGCGGATGGCGGCCACTTCGTGGCGTATATACCAGTCGTGGTGGCACGCAGTCCGGCGGTCTGGCCGGATGGCCGACACCATCTTCTGCCGAGCAACGCGAGGCCCACAGAGCCTGACCTGCCCAGACAAGGTATACGGAACGAAGTGCTCCGGCAGGACATCATCTTCTCCTACCCATCATCTCCGCCCGCACAGCCTGCGCAATCGCCATAGCAATCAGACAATCGTCATGCGCCCCATTCGCCGCTCCAGTCCTGCCTCCAGCCATCGTCACGAAGGTCCTGCACTCTCCGAGCAAACGCCTGCTCAAGAACATCCA
>JBDTEQ010000077.1:0-24782 GCA_039922475.1 Edaphobacter sp. | reverse complement strand
GTATCGTGCGCTGCGCAGTGGAGAAATCCCCGCATTTCGTTTTTGTTGTTGCAGTTGTCTGTTCTTCTTTTCGCGAAACAATCGCTCAGCGCCTTTCGATATCGTCACATCTCGCAGCAAAAGAACCTGAATCTACCTTCGCTCGCGCAGGAACGCGATATCCTAGAAGCATGCACCACAGAAAAGATGGACATCATGGTTGATCAGGCAACGCCAACACTCGCAGACCTTCGCTCGACAAAGTTCCCCGCCGAGTTCACTCCCGGCGCGCGCAACGCCGTCACCACCTGCCTGCGCATCCAGCCCGACGAAAAAGTCACTCTCATCACCGACGAGCGCTGCCTGACCATCGCCGCCTCCATCGCCGCCGAGCTCGACAACATCGGCTGCACCTGGAACTCTTTCGTCCTCGAAAACATCGCCCCGCGCCCACTCACAGAAATGCCTGCCGCAGTCCTGGAGGATATGGAGTCCTCGCAGGTCAGCATCTTCGCCGTCGAAGTCCAGCCCAACGAGCTTCACTCCCGCATGCAGATGACCGATGTCGTCAATCGCCGCCGCATGCGTCACGCCCACATGGTCAACATCACTCCCGAGATCATGACCCAGGGCATGCGAGCCGACTTCCTCGCCATCGACCGCCTCTCGCAAGCTGTCCTCGACAAGGTCCGCGCCGCCACCTACGTCCGCGCCACCACCCCCGCCGGCACCGACATCCACGCGCAGCTCAATCCCGACTACCGCTGGTTCAAAACCTCCGGCATCATCAGCACAGAAAAATGGGGCAACCTCCCCGGCGGCGAGTGCTTCACCGCGCCCGGCGAAGTCAATGGCGTCTTCGTAGTCGACGGTGTAGTCGGCGACTTCCTCTGCGCCCGCTACGGCATCCTCCGGGCCCACCCTCTCACCATCAACATAGAAGGCAACCGCATCACCCGCGTGGCGTCGTTGAACAAGGAGCTCGAGCGCGACTTCTGGGCCTACACCCACACCGACGAAAACTCCGACCGCGTAGGCGAGTTCGCCATCGGCACCAACATCGGCGTAGAGCGCGTCATCGGCAACATCCTCCAGGACGAAAAATTCCCCGGCATCCACATAGCCTTCGGCGACCCCTACGGCGCCCACACTGGAGCACCCTGGAAATCCTCCACCCACATCGACGTAGTAGGCCTCGAGTTCAGCATCTGGCTGGGAGACGCCGACGGCGAAGAACAGATCATGCGCGACGGCCAATTCCTCCTCGACGCTTGAGCGCAATTCAGAGGCCGTTGCTCCTTCGAGAATCTCCTCAAAAATCGTCATTTCGACCGAAGCAGCGCACAGTTTCATCGTGCGCTGCGCAGTGGAGAAATCCCCGCATTTCGCCCTTGTCGTTGCCTGTTCTCTTGTTGTCATCCCGCAGAGATCTGCTTCTGTGGTCGCTGCGCACCTCATCCGAAACCACCATCCACCAGCTACACTAGCTCCCATGCTGCAGCCCTACCGCGACCACTTCAACGCAAGCTTCACCTCAGCGAAGTACGAAGACCTGCTCGCCCGCCTCAGCCAGCTCACCCGCGCCAACATTGAATTCCGCGTAGCCGAAACCCCCTGCTTCTTCCCCCAATCCCTCCTCGACGAATTAGCCGAAGACGGCGCAATCCTCACTCGCCAACTCCTCGACAATCCTGCCTACCGCGAAGCCTCCAACCAAACCATCCCCGCCGCATATAACGTCCCCAACGAAAACCCCATCCCCAACTTCATGACGGTAGACTTCGGTCTCACCCGCAACCCCGACGGCTCCCTCACTCCAAAATTAGTCGAGCTCCAGGCCTTCCCCTCCATCTTCGGCTACCAGGACACCCTCTCCCGCCAGTACATCGAAACCTACGCTCTCGACCCCAACCTGCAACCGTATCTAGGCGGCCTCAACGATCAAAAGTATTGGCAGCTCCTGAAAGAAGTCATCGTCTCCGACCACGACCCTGAAAACGTAGTCCTCCTCGAGATCGATCCCGACCATCAAAAAACCCTCCCCGACTTCCACATCTACGAAGACAAGCTCCACATCGCAACCGTAGACATCACCAGACTCAGCAAGCAGGGAACTCGCCTCTTCTACCATCGCGACGGACGCGACATCCCCATCCATCGCATCTACAACCGAGCCATCGTCGACGAGCTCCAGCGCAAAAAAATCCATCTCCCCTTCGACTACCGCGACGACCTGCAAGTTGAGTGGGCCGGCCATCCCAACTGGTACTTTCGCATCAGCAAATTCTCTCTCCCCTATCTCGCGCATCCCTCCGTCCCCAAAGCCGTCTTCCTCGACGACTGGTTTGCAAACCGCAATCTCGCCGGCCTCCCGGAAGACCGCGCCCAGCTCCTCCTCAAGCCGCTATATTCCTTCGCAGGCAAGGGAATTCAGTTCGCCCCCACCGATGCCGACCTCGCCGCCATCCCCGTCGCCGACCGCCACCTCTATCTATTACAAGAGCGCGTCACCTTCGCCCCCACCATCGACACCCCCCACGGTCCCACCCAGGCCGAAATCCGCATCATGTATCTCTGGCCCGACGGCGGCACCCTCCAACCGGCTATCGCTCTCGTCCGGCTGGGCCGCGGTTTAATGATGGGTGTCGACCACAATCGCGACCGGCAATGGGTCGGAAGCTCCGCCGCGCTCACCCCTCGGTTGTAGCAAGCATTTACAGAAAAATGCCGGAATCTGCGCTCGGTGGGGTAAACTCCAGTGTGGTAGTCAAGGGCTCAGCATAGGGCTGTATCCCGCGAAGCAGCAAGAGGAGGCCGAGTGGCTCAGTGGCAGATGCCAACCGGAGACAATCCAGTTCGCACCGCAGTACGTTTCCCGATGAGACTTGCAATCCGTCTCCACACCGATCAGGGCGAGATGGACGCCATGACCGAGAACATCTCCGCCAATGGCTTGCTCTTTGTCGGAGAGGAGCTTCCGCCGTTGGAAGCCAAAATTGAGTTCACCATCGCAATGCCTTCAGCTGTTATGGGAACCGAAAAGGACGTAACCATACACTGCATCGGACGCGTCGTCCGCCACTATCTCCAGGGTGGTCAGAAGAAAGCCGCTGCAGTGATCGACGAGTATTTTCTAAAGGCATGACAACTATGACCGTAGTCAACATCGATCCAAACCAGGGCAGCGACGAGAGCGAACCGGAAGAAAGTGCAGCACCTGTCGGTATTCGCATTATTCTTGCCGACTCGCAGGCCATCTACCGCGTCGGCATGAAGAAAGTCTTCGCCCTCGAGGACGACATCCGCGTCGTCTCCCAGGTCGAAACCCTCACCAATCTCTACTCCGCGCTCCAGCGTTATCCCACCGACGTCGTCATCCTCGAAGGCCAGCTCATCGCCGGCACCATCGACGCGATCCCCGAACTCATCCGTCAGCACCCGCAGGCAAAACTCATCGTCCAGGTCAGCGAAGCCGACGAGTCCAACACCGTCGAGCTCTATCGCCGCGGCGTCCGTGGCGTCGTTCCCCGTTCCATCTCCCCCGACCTTCTCATCAAATGCGTCCGCAAAATAGCAGAAGGCGAGACCTGGATCGACAATCAATCCATCAGCTGGGTCATCGAAGCCTACCGCTCCCAGGCCACCAGCCTCACCGACCCCAAGGTCCAGCCCAAGCTCTCCAAAAAAGAGCTTGCCATCATCAGCTGCATCACCCGCGGCATGCGCAACAAGGAGATCGCCTACCAGATCGGAACCACCGAGCAGGTCATCAAGAACTATCTCCGCAAGGTCTACGACAAGCTCGGCGTATCCGACCGTCTCGAACTCGCCCTCTACTGCCTCCACCACGAGCTGCTGAAAAAATACCTAGTCGAAGAGCCCACAACCCCAAGCCAGTCCGAGCCGATGCAACCCCTCCGCGCCAAGATGTAACTCCGCCAAACCGCCGCACTGTCTCTCTTCGACCACCCCTCCGCACTGTCTCTCTTGAATCACCCCTCCGTTTCTACTCAATCTCTCCCTTTCGACAACACATCTCTCCTTTTCGATAACGCATCTCTCCTTTGTCATCTCACAGACACCTCTTGTGTATTTGTTGCTGTTGCTTGTTCCTTTGTCTATCATTCCGCAGCGTAGCGAGGAATCTGCCGTTGCCGTTGCAAGTTGCCGTTGCCGTTGCACTTGCCGTTGCTGTTGCTGTTGCCGTTGCACCGTTGCCCTTGCTTCTAGGTAAGCCAAGGCTTCAGCCTTGGCCTCTCAGCTTCCGCAAAAATAAGGGGGCTTTAGCCCCTGGGGTATGCCTTCCTCCAGCCCACCAAAAACGACCGGATCTGTTCACAGCCTTATTGCGAACAGATCCCAAGACCCCCCCAAAAAATAATTTCTCCATTTTCCGTCCGAAAATCGCATGTCAAGCCCCAAAACCATTCAACTCACTCAAACGAAAGGAAATCGACTTGGCGTATAAGTTACATCCAAACCGTTATACTTTAATCAGGGTCAAAAAGCACAGCGACAATTCATCCCGGAATCCATAAATCATTGAAAACAAGTACTTTGGCAATAAGTCATTTGAATGCAATACTTTGCAGTCACTACTGCCTGTACCCCAAAGAAACCAAAGACTTTACGAAAAATATCCCGGGGGGGTAGGAGGAGGGAGTATCCCCAGCCTGACAACAACGCTCTAAGGAAGATGTATGCTTTTCGAGCCACTAAATGGCTGAAGGAAGTGACATGGGAACCGCAACATCGACAACACACCTCGCACAGGGAAAGCTCCACGTAGCCGCACCCTACCTCATCGAGCAAGCCTGGGCCGACTACACCCCCGAGCAGCACGCCATCTGGGCCGAACTGGTCAGCCGCCGCATGCCCCAGCTTCGCGACCACGCCTGCCAGGAGTATCTTGACGGCTTTCACCAGATCGGCCTCCGCGAAGACAAGCTCCCCAACCTCTCCCAGGTCAGCGCACTCCTCCAGCCCCGCACCGGCTGGCAGTCCACGCCCGTCAGCGGCTTCCTCCCGCCCGACGCCTTCTTCGAGATGCTCGCCAACCGCATGTTCCCCACCACCACCTGGCTCCGCTCCCGCGACTCCATGGAGTACACCCCCGAGCCCGACATCTTCCACGACGTCTTCGGACACGTCCCCATGCACGCCCACCCTGTCTTCGGAAATTTCCTCCAAAGCTACGGCCAGATCTGCGCCCGCCTCACCGACCACGAGCAGCTCGAGCGCATGGGCCGCCTCTTCTGGTTCACCGTCGAGTTCGGCCTCATCCGCCAGAACGGTGAGATCAAGGTCTACGGCAGCGGCCTCATATCCTCCCACGGCGAATGCACCCGAGTCCTTGCCGGCGGCTGCGAAGTTAAAGACTTCGATCTCGACGCAGTCCTCAACCAGCAGTTCGACACCGGAGCCATGCAGCCTGTCCTCTACGCCGTCGAATCCTTCGACCAGATCTATGAAGCCACCAGGGAGGCAGAGAGCAAACTGGCGTAGTCATTAAAAGAAAAGCGGCTGCAAGCACCAGGCCTGCAGCCGTCTCTATATTGACTCAGTGAGTCAGCGGATCAACTTACCGGTGTCCACCACCGTGGCCCCCGCCGCCATGGAAGCCGCCGCCGCCACCATGAAATCCGCCCCCGCCGCCATGGAAGCCGCCACCGAAGCCGTGGCCCCCGCCGCCATGAAATCCGCCGCCGAAGCCGCCTCTAACCGCGCCACCGTGGTAGCCGCCGTACCCCGCACGCCCAGCATAGCCGTTTCGTCCATAGCCGTAGCCGCCTCTGTAGCCGTAACCTCCGCGATAGCCATACCCCCCGCGACCATAGCCGTAGCCACCTCTGTACCCGTAGCCGCCGCGGAACCACGGGCCCGCGCCGATAAAGAATCCGCTGCTAAACCATGACGGGCCATAGTACCCATAAGGTGCGCAGGCGTAAGGATAATAGCCGTAGTAGCCATAAGAGCAGATGGGGGCAGGGTAGCCGTATCCATAGCCCCCATATACGGGGCCACCGATTCCGATACCCACCGACACCTGGGCATGGGAGTAAGCCGCTGCAGGGAGTAACAGAATGCTGATCACGGCAAGATAACGTAGGAAGCGCATCTTCGAATCTCCTGGACAGAGCCCAGTACGCCGTCAGGCGTCAGTCACTTTGCCCGGAATCCAAACCGTCGCAAGCGTCCGGAGTCCTGAGTGATTGAACGTCAAAACCTGAAAAAGGTTGTGCAGAGCATAGTCTTTGGCAACATGGTTGCAATCTATTGCGAATAACAAGCGGCCTATTTCGTGAATCTTGCAGGGTGAATCAAGAATGTGAAAGATTCAGCACACTCCCGCACAAATGACGAAAATCCACGTAACTGGTAGAGAACAGCCGGTTAGTAGAGCTTTTCCACATGAAACTAGTCTGGTTCAGGAGAAAAAAGTAGGAAAATAATTGGAACTCAAGGGTAAAATATTCCCATCTGGGTAAAGATTTTACCGAAACCTTGCAATATTTCGCACTTGAACATGCTTTCTGCCTTTGGTTCTCTAATTGCAACAAGTATCAATGTTCGTCCTAATGTCGTCCTATGGATAGTGATCGGAAGTTATGGATACCCAGGTGAAACCAATGCGGCGCTTGATCTATTTACTGCTCCTAGTATTGCTTGTCGGCGCGTCAGCAACGTGCGTCAGCGCGTCAACCGACTGCGAACGCTGGTTTATAGCCTATCGCAGGGATCTGGCTCATACGCGCAGCCTCCAGCGCATCGCCGCTGCAAAGCACCGTGCAAGGCTGTACGCCGAAGGCAAGCTGAAACACGTTGCGCCCAAGCCAAAGGTCAAACGGGTTAATGACCCCCGAATGACTCGCAAGCAGATACTGCATCACTTCGAGCTCGCCTGCGGAGTCCTTCCGGAGACCGAAGCAGACGCCCCGAGCATCGCCGAAGAGACTCCCCCTCCCTTTCACCCCAAGCCCTTGAACGATACGGTCGATCTATTACCTACGATCCCTACTGAGCTTGTAGCGATGAATGATGCTCCCCCTCCGCCTCCCACTGACGGGTTCCCACCAGAGTATCCGGGCGTAGGCGGACCACCTATCTTCACCCCACCCTTTACCGGAGGAATCACAACTCCCGGTTTGCCTGGCACACCCTCCGGACCACCAAGCACCCCGCCGAGTACTCCGCCATTAACTCCGCCAAGCACTCCACCATCAACTCCGCCCAGCACTCCGCCATCAACTCCGCCAAGCACTCCGCCATCAACTCCGCCAAGTGGCCCGCCATCCGGTCCGCCAAGTGGCCCTCCATCCGGCCCACCCAGTGGCCCTCCATCCGGCCCACCCAGTGGCCCGCCGCCGTCCGGTCCGCCAAGTGGTCCACCGTCCGGCCCGCCAAGTGGCCCCCCGTCTGGTCCGCCAAACAGCCCACCATCTGGTCCTCCAAGTGGCCCGCCGTCCGGTCCGCCCAGTCCGCCGCCGGTTGTCCCTGAGCCGTCCAGCTACATTCTTGTTCTGACAGGATTAGTAGGTGCAGCGGGTGAGATTCGACGCAGAATCAAACGTTAATCAATTTAGCTGCGGTTCTGGATGCCTCGGAGACCTTGATCGCATAACCCACCAGAAGAATGACGGGCGCCGGACCGACATCGGCGTCCTCAATCTCTTCCAGTGTAGTGACATGAATCTTCTCTTTCACCGTGGTCGCATTGCTGATCGCGACGCACGGGGCATCCCTGCCAATCCCGGAGACGATAAGCTCGTCCGCCAGCGCGCGAAACTTACGGCCTGGCATGTAGATCACCAGCGTCGCATCCTCAGGAAACGCTCCGCTCCACTTCGAAGTAAGCTCTACCTTCCCGGCGGCATGATGTGCGGTAGCAAGAATTAACTTTGAAGCGGCACCACGGTCGGTAAGCGGCGTCTTCAGTCGTGCCGCCGCTGCAAACGCCGTCGTGATTCCCGGAACAATCTCAAATGAAATCTCCGCCTCCCGCAGTGCGGCAATCTCCTCCGCCGCGCGGCCGAAGATCAGCGGATCGCCCGACTTCAGCCGAAGAACGGATTTACCCGCCTGCGCTGCGCCAATCATCAACGTATGAATCTCAACCTGCGTAATGCGCGGCTGCCCGCAGCGTTTGCCGACAGGAATAATCTCCGCCCCGCGATGTGCCAGCGCAAGAATCTCGGCGGAGACAAGATCGTCCGAAAGGATAACCTCAGCGGTCTCAAGCAGCCGCAGCGTGCGAAGCGTAAGCAGATTCGGGTCGCCTGGGCCCGCACCGGCCAGATAAATGACACCGGGCTGTGCCGGGAGATTCACAGCTTCCTCTCAGGCAGAGGATTCGTCCTCGCATGCTCGCGCGCCATCACACGCGATGGGCAGACATCGTAGCCGCAAACCTCGCGCTGCGCCAGTTGGTGCAACAACCACTTGCGCTCGTCGTTCAGTGGCTCCATCTGCACCACCTCGCGGCGAAGATTTCCCAGGTCGGTCACCCAGTCGCCTGCGTCCAACGGCAACTGCGCATTGATCTCCTTGCGCAGTCTCTGGGCCAGCGCAGGGCTTGCCCCTGCAGTCGAGATGGCGATCTGTAAATCTCCGCGTCGCACAACGGAAGGGAAGTAGAAATCACAAAACGGAGGATCATCCACCGCATTGCAAAGAACGTTATTCTCCACGGCTTCCTTGTAGACCGATCGATTCACCGCCGCATCATTCGTAGCCGCAACCACCAGAAAATGTCCGCTCAGGTCTCCTTCGACATACTCTCGCTGCAGCCATTCGATCTCCCCCGCTGCGGCGAGATCGGCGATGTGCGGTCGAGCCATCGGCGCAATCACTCTAACCTTCGCATGAGCCGCCTGCAGCGATTCAATCTTCGACGCAGCGAGATTACCCGCACCGATGACGATACAAGGCCGTGCAGCGAGCTTCAAAAAGATAGGGAAGAGGTCCATGGCCTATTCCAGAGGGGCATGTCGGCCCGCGCCAACCGGAGGTGCATCGCGCTCCACCGGCTCCAAAGCGGCTCCGGCAAGCTGCGCGCGAAGGCTCTCGTCGTCCATGCGTGCAAAGTATGCGCGCAGGTCTTCGTCTGGCAGCCGTGTACTGAGATAACCTCGCAGCAACCGTTCAATCGCATTGGGAACCTCATCCGCCGAAGCCCGATAGCCCAATGGACGAGCTGTTCGCGCAAACCTTCCAACCGCTCCGCCAACGCAAAAGTAGAAGGCATCCACCAGCTTGCCATTCTGCTTGATCTTCTTTCCTTCGAGCCCGATGTCGGCGATCCAATGTTGGCCGCAGCTATTGGTGCAGCCGGTCACGTGCAGTTTGATCTGCTGGTCAAACCCCGGTAGTCGTTCCTCCATCTCGCTGACGAGCCACTTCGAAAAGCCCTTCGTCTCTGCAATCGCCAGCTTGCAGAACTCAGTACCCGTGCAGGCAATCGCCCCACGCCAGAACACAGAGACTTCCACCTGCAAATCGATGCTGTTAAGCGCCACAACAAGCTCTGCCGTCCTCGCATTCGGTACATTCACTACAACGATGTTCTGCATGATCGTCGTGCGCAACTCACCGCTCCCGTATCGCTCAGCCAGGTCAGCCAGTTGCAGCAGTTGATCCCCGGAGACGCGCCCCCGCAGAACGCTCGCTCCAACGGACGACAGTCCAGGCTGACGTTGTGGAGCAATGCCAATATGATCGCGATACACATCGTCCGGAACAATATCTTCCGAAGTCGGACTGCGATCGACCTTATAGCCGAGCTTCTCTTCCAACGCATCAAGAAATGACTCAGCAGTCCATCCGAACCGCATGAATAGATACTTTATTCGCGCCCGTGTCCGGTTCTCGCGAAGCTCTATCTGCTCGCGGAAGATCTCCGCCGTGGCATACGCAACCGCGTAAGCCTGGTCCTGCCGAATGAATGCCGGTATGCGAACCGCAAGATGGGGTTCCGTCGATAGCCCTCCTCCCACCCGCAATGTATAGCCGACCTCCTCTTTACCGTCGACCGTGCGTTTGATCGCAGTCAACGCCACATCGTTGATCTCTGGATACGAGCACCAGTGGCTGCAACCGGTCACTGAGAACTTGAACTTCCGCGGTAGATTGTAAAACGCCGGATTCGCAGTCAGCCCATGGGCAATCTGCACTGCCAGCGGCGAAGCATCGAGCAACTCGTGTCCATCAAGTCCGGCAAGCGGGCAGCCCGTAACATTGCGGACCACATCCCCGCATGCTCCCTTCGGGCTGAGCCCCGCCGCCGTCAATGCCTCGACGATCTCCGGTAGCGCTTCAATCATCAGCCAGTGTAGTTGGATATTTTGCCGCGTAGTGATATCCGCCAGATTCCGCGCATACTTCTTCGTGATCTGTCCGATCACCCGCAATTGCGTGCTGGTCAAAAGGCCATTTGGCAAGCCGATACGCATCATGAAGTACTCACTTGCCTTGCCTTCTCCACCAACGCCGCCCGTAACTCCCGCTCCATCACCCTGCGTATAGATACCCCACCACTTGAAATACATGCCGGTCCACTCAGGCAGCACCGAGTCGCGCCCATCCCTCGCGAATTGGCGGACTTCCTCCCACGCCTCCCATGGATCTTTGGCTGCTTTCAGTCGCTCCGCCTTCTGGGCTTTCGTCTCTTTGACAGCAGGTACGGCGGTAGTGCTCATAATGAAGATCCTTGTAAAGTCTGAGAAAGTTAAAAAGAAAAACCCACTGTGAAAGTGGGTGCGGGCGGCTTCTGCTAAGAGATTCGGAGCTTAGGGGTTTAGTCTCCGAGTCAGGCAAAGGCGACGGCGCACGCGGTCGCAACAACACATGCGACAAGCAGCGTAACGGTAGGTAACAGAAATCGCCATATCTGAAGGGTAGTTGCGGAACGGGCAAACGTCAAGGTGCAAATGGGATGCGCGCCAGAACTCGCAAAACATCGAATCAGTCCGTCTCTGCAAGAGAGAACTTGTGCCGCACATCCGAGCCGCGCACCCAGAAGATCACATCCTCTGCAATATTCGTAGCGTGGTCGGCGGCTCGTTCCAGATTGCGCGAGATGATGATCGCATTCAGCGCCTGCCCGCTTACCGCCGGCTGCTGTTGCATCACCTCGACCAGCTCCGCCTGCACAGCCCGGTTCATATCGTCGATCTCGTCGTCCATGGCAAGGACAGACTCCGCCAGCCTCGCATCAGCCTCCAGCAACGATTGGATCGCGCGTCGGATCATCACTCCAACCTTCTCCCCCATGTCCGGAATATCGATCGGCAACGAGATCTTCGGCGAGTCCTCCAGAAACTGCGTGCGTCCGGCGATGTTCGTTGCCTGGTCCCCAATCCGTTCCAGGTCGCCATTGATCTTGATCACCGACAGGATAAAGCGCAGGTCGATCGCCATCGGCTGTTCCTTCGCCAAAAGGTCATACGCCATCTCGTCCACATCGCGTTCTGCTCCATTGATGGCCGTCTCAATCTCCTTCACGTGCTCACAGAGGCTCATGTCTCCCGTCAGATATGCCTCAAGCGACAGCGAGAGTGCCTGCTGCGAGAGTGCAGCCATCGCAAGAAGTTTGTCTTTCAGGGCGGCGAGTTGTTGTTGAAAATTTATGCGGGGCATTCAAAGCACCTCGAAGAGACCGTCCCTCTATTGTCACGCACAGAAGGCGAGGAGAGGATGAATATTCTGTATCGAGGGCACGCGCCAGGTACCTCTCCGGGTAATTGCAAAGCTCTATTTATAGAGCAGGTAAGGCTGGCGGCGCCGACCGAACGCAGCCAGATCCCCCGCCCACCCATCGGCAATCTTCCGTGGGTCCTCCTGGTTGGCGAGCCCGCGCATTGTGTCGGCGTTCGTTACCAGATAGGCGGCTTTCGACAGTACAAACTCCGGATAGAAATGATGGAGCGCACTAAGCAGCTCTATTCCCAGCTCAGGTGAATTGAGCACCTCCCGATCTGTCACAGTAAAAGCAATCCCAGGAATAGTCTTCCCATGAAATGGGTAGTGGTTGGAATCATCTGCAACAGCGAAACTCGTCGGCGTGAAGTTGACCCCCGGGATCTTGCGCGCCGTCAGATAAGCCGCCAGCTCCGCCGCATTAATATAAGGAGCGCCAATATGCTCGTACGGCGCATCGGACCCGCGGCCAACCGAAATATTTGTCATCTCCGTCAGCCCAAGCCCCGGATAAAGTATGGCCGCCGCAAGGCTGCGCAGATTTGGGCTCGGGTTGGTCCACGTCAACCCCGTCTCGTCAAAAAACTCGCCACGCCTCCAGTCTTGCATCGCAACCACAGTCAACTGTGCGCGAATCGGAGCTTGAATATTGGGATACGTAGCGCTCGGAAGCAGGCGTTCGCTGTTGAAATAGAGCGCAAGCTCACCAAGCGTCAAGCCATTGCGAACCGGCATCGGCATGTAGTTGTTGTAAGACTCGGCCCCCACATCGGACACCGGACCTTGCACGGCCACGCCGCCGATTGGGTTTGGTCGGTCGAGAACGATGATCTCAATATGTGCCTGCGCTGCGGCTTCAAGAAAATAGCCCACCACCGCCTCGTAGGTGTAGAACCGAACCCCCACATCCTGCAGGTCGATCACCACCGCATCGAGGTTCTTCAACGATTCCTGGCTGGGGCGTCGTTGTTCCGGCTTCGCCCCATAAAGGCTAAGCACAGGAAGCCGAGTCGTCGGATCAACATCATTCCCAATCTTCGTTGTATCCTTCATCCCCAGAAGGCCGTGCTCCGGAGAGAACAGCGTCTTCAGCTCAACCTCCGGAATGCTGTGCAGCAAAACATCGATCGTCCGTCGTCCCTCGGAATCGAGCCCTGTCTGGTTCGTGAGTAGCCCCAACCGCAGGTGGCCACTATGCCGTTTAGCCGCCTCGCGCAATATCGCAAAATGCGTCGCTTCCAGCACATCGATTCCAGTCAGCGTCTTCAAGCTTGCGTCCCGGCTATCGTAGAGACGGAGCGCCTCAGCCGCCGCCGTAGCAACCGCTCCCCGTAACTGCGAAATAGGCGCGCGGCCCCGCGGATGCACGGAGTTCGCCAGCAAAATAACGAACGTATCGCTTCCCGGATCCATCCAAAGCGATGTCCCTGTAAAACCTGTATGCCCAAAGCTTCCAATCGGGAACACCGCGCCGCGTGGACGCGAGAACGCTGTGTTGATGTCCCAGCCGAACCCGCGCACGGCGACACCCGTAGTAACTTTTCCGTCGGAAGTAAAGATCGTCGCCCCGCCGACCGCCGTAGCAGGCTGTTCGGGCTCCGTCATCAACTTCAACGTAGCCTGCTTCAAAGGAAAACTGCTCTTCCGTCCTGCAAGCCGGTCAAGCAGCGCCTGCGCAAAGATCGCAACATCCCCCGCGGTCGAAAACACTCCAGCGTGCCCCGCAACTCCACCCATTCGTCGAGTCGTAGGATCGTGTACCGTGCCCCGCAGCAGTTTGCCAAAGTCTGGGTTGGTTGCAGCCGTACCCTGGTCGTCATAGGCCGTAGGAGCAATCCGCGAAATCCACTCCTTTCCTGGAAGGAAACGTGTATGCGTCATCCCCAGTGGCGTAAAGATATGTTCTTGCGCATACACATTCAACGGTTGTCCGCTGACCTTTTCCACCAGCGCACCAAGCGTGATGAAATTGATGTCGGAGTATTTGAAGTGTGTTCCCGGCGTAGAATCCAGCGTCGCATTCATCGCCCGTCGTATCCCTTCAGCCTTGTCCGGAGCCGCCAGTCCCCACGTATCCTTCAGGCTAATGTCTTCGGGCAGCCCGGAGTAGTGTGTCAGCAACTCACGAATCGTCACACTCTGCTTCCCATTGACGCCAAACTCAGGAAGATACTTCGCAACAGGATCGTCGAACGCGATCTTGTGCTCCTCGTAGAGCTGCATCACAGCCGTCGCCGTCGCCAGGCACTTCGTCAGCGACGCCATATCGAAGATCGTGTCCTCCGTCATCGGCTCGACGGCAGGTTCAACCTCGCGATCTCCGTACGCATGTTCGAAGACCGTCCTGCCATCATGGTTAATAAGAACAACCCCTCCCGGTAGCCTCTTTGCCGCAATCGCCTGATTTACCAGCGTAGAGACCGTGCTGAAGTCATATTGCTCACCGCGCATCGTCTCTCCGCGAGAAGATGCAGTCGACGGCTGCTGCGCCCTCGCGGTGCCGGTCAGCGCGAACGGTAAAGTCAATGCAAGAATGATCCCGGCAACCCGCGCCGCTGTCCTCGTCGCCTTTTTCCCTGCGCGGTCACCCGGCAGCAGAAAACTTGCCCCCATCCCGATAGCAAACGTAACAATCGCGCCGATCAACACATACCAGGTGAACGCGATATGCGGAATCGTGATCGGTCCAAGTGCAATGGGGTTCGGATCGAGCCACAGCAGAAGGTTCAGTGCAAAGCCGCAGATCATTCCCACAATCGCTCCTCCCTGCGTCGCATAGCGAGTCAGCGTCCCCAGTAGAAATACTCCAAGCAGCGCTCCATAGGCAACCGACGCAATCGACAACCCCACCTCGACAACGTGGCCTTTCCCACCAACAAACACGCTGTAAACCGCAACGGCAAAAAGCACCAGCGCCCACGCCACCGTGCTTGATCGCGAGATCATCATGCGTTCCCGGTCGTCTGCCTCGGGTCTCCAGTGCATATAAAAATCCACTACGGTAGTAGACGAAAGCGAGTTGAGAGCAGCACTCAGGTTCGACATCGCCGCTGCAAGAATCGCTGCTACCAGTAATCCGGCAACTCCAACCGGCATCTCGCGCACAATGAACGTGGGAAAAATCCTGTCGGCTGACGCAAACACTGCCGGATGCAATCCATAAAAAACATACAAACCAACCCCGATAAGAAGAAAAAGCGAGAACTGCAGAAAAATCACAGCCCCGCTCCACAGCAGAGCCATCCGCGACTCGCGAAGATTCCGCGCTGCGAGCATCCGCTGCACCATCAGTTGATCCGTCCCATGCGACGCCATCGTCAAGAACGTCCCTCCCAGCACCCCTGCCCAGAACGTATAACTCTGCGTCAGGTTCAGCGCAAAATGAAACAGGTGGAATTTGCCCGCAGCCGCTGCCACAGTGTGAATCTGCGTCCAACCACCCGAAACATGCGTGCCCAGCGTATAGATCGCCACAAAGGTTCCGCCGATATAAATCGCCATCTGCACCACGTCGGTCCAGATCACCGCCGCCATTCCGCCCTCGAACGTATACAGCAGCGTCAGCGCCGAGATAATTCCGATCGACAACACATCCCCCGTACCGATCGCAATCCCCACCACGATGCTCACCGCAAACACCCGCACTCCCTCCGCCGCAGCGCGAGTCAGCAGAAATAATCCCGCCGTCACCTTGTGCAATGTGTGTCCGAAGCGCTGATCGATCAACTGGTACGCCGTCAGCATCTGCCCCTGAAAGTACTTCGGCAGAAAGATCAACGCCACCACCACCCTGCCCAGCATGTAGCCGATCACAATCTGCAGAAAACCGAAATCTCCTGCGAACGCAACTCCCGGAACGCTAATGATCGTCAACGTGCTGGTCTCCGCCGAGACAATCGAAAGCGCAATCGCCCACCAGGGAATCGTCTGGTCGGCGAGAAAGTAATTCCGCAGAGATCGCGATTTAGAACCCTTCCCGCCTCGAAACCGCAGCCCAAACAGTGTGATCCCAAGCAGGTACACAACGATCAGCGCCAGGTCGAAAGGATGAAGACGCGTTGGCAATGGAGCAGCAGACATTCGAGCCAGTGTATAGCGCCGGCAAGCGGCAGTGCGGTCCAATCGAGCAAGGCAGCATTCAGAAGTAAACCTGCCGGAAGGTCAATCGCACCCGCCTCCCTGACATATCATGTTGCGTGATGAGTCTTTTTCTCGCAATCGATGCCGGCGGCACGAAAACAAGATGCCTCCTCGCCGACGAAACCCGCATCCTCGGCCGCGCAGCCACCGGCAGCATTAAACTGATGCGTGTCGGCGAAGCCGAGGCTACAACCCGTCTGCGAGCCATGCTGAACGAGGTCTCGCTCACGTCAGGTGCCAGTCTCAAAGAAGTTTCGCAAACCTGCATAGGCCTCGCCGGTCTCACCATCGACAACGTCCGCAACTGGGCCGAGCGTGAGATCTCCAACGTAGTAGGAGGCAAACTCCTGCTCGCAGGAGACGAAGAGATCGCCCTCGATGGTGCCTTCCGCGAAGGCCCCGGCATCCTCATCATCGCCGGCACTGGCTCCAATGTTCTAGGTCGCGCCGCGGATGGAACTTTGTATCGCGCCGGTGGCTGGGGCCCCGCGCTCGGCGACGAAGGTTCAGGATTCTGGATTGCACAAGAGGCTCTTCGCGCCGCCTTCTGGGCCCGGGACCGCAGCGTCCCAACCACGCTGCTCACAGTAATCGGAGAGTTCTGGGACACAAAATCCATCGGCGAGATCGTCGAGAAGGCGAACGCTCATCCCGGCCCCGACCTCCCCGCACTCGCTCCCATCGTCGTGCAATGTGCAGACGAAGGTGACGAACTCGCTGCTGCAGTCCTTCAAAGAGCCGGCATCGAACTAGCCGAGCAGGTAGCACTCGTCGCGCTCAAAATGAAGGAGTCCGGCAGCAGGCGTAAAATCGAAGCTGCCTACACCGGAAGCGTCCTCGAACACATCCCGCAAGTTCGCACAGCCATGATTGCAGCCCTGAGAAAAAACTCCCGAAGCGTCGTAGTAAGAGAAAGCGCTGTAGACGCGCTCGAAGGCGCACTATGGCGAGCACGCGAAGAAGGGAAGCAGTCGATGCGCAACACAACACCCGCCTAAGCCCTGCTCTCCTCGATCTCTCGAGCACGCAGCGCAAGACCGCGCGCCACCGAGGTGAACTCATTGCCCGTGCGCACCCGCGAAGCAGTAAACCGCGCCTCGAAGATACGTCGAACCGCTGGCACAAAGCTCGTCCCTCCAGTTAGAAAGACGCGATCTACCTCGCGAGCATCCACGTTGCTCGCGGCAAGCAATCCATCGACACAGTGTTCGATAGCCTGCAACTCATCCGCAATCCAACCCTCGAAGTCGCAACGGCTCACTGTCGCAACAATATCCATGCTGCCGTCGCGAAACCTGAACTCGGCAGACTCCCGATGCGAAAGATCCGCCTTCAATCGCTGCACTGCCTGATGCAACTGATACCCAAGATCCTCCTCAACCAGATTGATCAACGCTGCAATCTTCTCCGGCTCCTGTGCCCGCGCACGAGCGCTCTTCAATATCTCCGCAACATTGCGCGTCTTCAAAAATGAGAGATAGTGCCACCGTTCAAGATTGGCGTAGATCCAAGCCGGCACCGCCGGAATAATGCTCGCGGGTCGATCCGACGCCTGCGCATACGAGCGTTCGAAGCTATCCGAGCCCAGCGCCGGCGACACCAGCTTGCGGACAATCCGCGCGTCAAAACTATCTCCCGCAAAACCCAGCCCGCTATTGCCAAGAAGGTCTTTCGCGCTGCGGCCCCGTCCACGCACTCCAGGCCCCACATGCAAAAGAGAAAAATCGCTCGTCCCGCCGCCAAAGTCACCGATCAGAATCAGTTCGTCATGGTCCAGCGTGGACTCGTACGCATACGCCGCCGCGATCGGTTCCATCTCGAACGCAACTGACTCGAATCCTGCACGCACAAATGCCTGACGCAAGCGCTCGACGGCAAACTCATCATCCTCCGCGTTCTCCGCCCCAACGAAACGCACGGGGCGCCCCACCGTAGCATGACGAATCGGTTGATCGAACTGCCGCTCCGCGTTCAGCCGCAGATCCGTCAGGATGCGCGAGATCAAATCTTCAATCGTGTAACGTCGTCCGAACACCTCTGTGCCGGTCAGTGTGCGACTGGTGAGATACGACTTCAGCGACTGGATCAGCCGCCCCTTGTGCTCGGCATCAAGGTACTGTTCAATCGCAGCCGGCCCGGTGAAGCCTTTGATCTGAGAACGTCCAGCGAGCTTCCGCTGCTCCAGATAAAGCACCGAGCGAAACGACTCCGTTACACCCGTCGCAGTCGGAAACGACACCAGCTCCACCGTGCCATCCGCTCCCGCCAGAGCAATGGAACTATTCGTGGTGCCGAAGTCAATTCCTAAAGAAACCTTATTCAAATACGTCGAAGGCATGATCCCTTAGATTGCCAGATCTCTCGTCCCGAGTGAAATCATCCCAACTCAAATCCATCCAGCAATCCTTTGTCTCACTATTGCAAGAGAGAACTCGGCGGCGGAAGCCCCAGGCTCGCCGCTGTCGGCAGAGTATGCGTATCCGACCACTGTCGCTGCGCACTTCGCACTCGTTCGCTGCGGCCCTCCCAGACGCCGATCGTGTAATCGTAGTGTTCCAGTACCGGACGCAATCCGTAAGCACGGTTCGATCGATACCAGGCCTGCTCAAACAAATCGCGCAGCAGGGAATAAGTGTCGATGTAATCCTGGATTCGTCCATTGATGCCATTGATATCGGACAACTCACGGCTCACATCCATGCGTTGTTTGCGATCCTTGGTGTTCTGCATCGCATAGGCGCGCTGATATCCGTCTGCAATCTCCTCCGAAAGCTGAAACTTCAGCCCGATGAAATCCATGCGCCGAGCTCCCAGTTCCAGCGCATCGATCGCTGCAGTCTCTCGTAGCGAAGTCGGTGCCGATGGATAAGTCTCCGCCGGGTTGTAGGCCTTCGGGTTCGTCGAAACGGGTGGCGGTCCAGGCGCTGCGGCGCGAGCCTGTGCAATCAATGTCAGCGCACGTTCCGCATGCAGTCGCAGATCATGCGCAAACGGTCGAACCTGGGCCCCAATTCTCAACCCATCCACTGACATCGGATCGAGCCAGAAGATGCTGTTGGTCCCATCTCCAACCTTCGCCTCATCCTTCAGCAGCGCGTGCGCCAGCATCATCTCCTTCTGCGCTTCGTTCAGTGCGCCCGTAGCATCGCCATGAAAGACCTGCGCATACGAGTTCTGAAACGCCGGAATCGACGACTCACCCTTCTGCCATGCAGCTGCGGCTCCAAACAGGATCCCATACCAGTTCTGATTGAAGAGCCCTTCGCCATCGTCGTTCCAGATCGTGTTCAACTGCCCCGTCGATCCCAGCCGTTGTCCATCAGCGGTAAAACGCTGAATATTCGGAAGCGAAAGATTATTGTCCGGATAAACTCTGCGATAGTTGACCACGCTCGGCGCAACCCAAGTCTCAAATCCCGCCTTCGTGAACGGTGTAAGAAAACGGTCATACCCGCGCGGCTGCACGTTGTACTCCCACGCAACTGCGATCGTCGAATCCTTGAACGATTGCGGCAAGCTCTTCAGCAAATCGGGTGCATCCTGCGCAATGTCCCCCCAGAAGAGGATTTTGCGATGGAGCGGCTTCAGCGCCGTCACGATCTTCTGAAGAAAATCCAGATACACCGGTGCAAGTCCACGCGAATCCACGTCCGCTTTGGTCTGCCCCAGCCCCAGGTCCACGGTCTCATCTGCGCCGATATGTAGAAACGGTCCGGGATAAAGCGCCGCCAGCTCCGTGAACATCTGCGTGATCAGCGCAATCGATCCCGGTTGTCCCGGAGCCAGCACCGCGCCATGCGGAGTCTCCGCCAGCGGCTGATATTGCTCCCACGTCAGATTGTGGTGCAGATGGCCGAACGCCTCCTGCTCAGGAATAATCGTAATGTGATACAGCTTCGCATACGCCACCAGCTCGCGCGCCTCTTCCGCCGTCACCGAACCCGGCGGCGACATCAGAGGGTTTGAAGCGTACTGCTGTGTGTGTTCGAAGTATGGCGAATAAATATTGACCTTGTATGCCGCCAGCGTCCGGATCATGTACTTCTCAAACTCCAGCGTGGTAATCGGCCCTCGCGAAAGGTCATCGTCTAGCCCGCGATACTTCATCGCCGGCCAGTCGCGAATATTTGCCTCATGCAGAACTGCCCGTGCGCCATTGCCCTCAACAAGCTGCTTCACAGTCTGCGCGCCGTAAAAAACCCCTTCCGCCGTCGCCCCGATCACAGTCAGCCCCGCTGCGTTCGCACTTATCGCATAACCCTCCGGCCTCATCTCCTCGCTGAACCGGGTATCGGGATGCGCTGCCAGTCGCACCAGCTCAATGCGAAAGCCGTTAGCTTCCGTCACAGGAACGCCTCGCGCCAGTAAGGCCGCCGACAGGTCGTCTACAGTAAACTGGTCCTCAGTTGCGCATGGAGCTGCACATACAACACGTACGCCATGCGTCAGTGGTCGCTCTGCACCTGCACGAACCTCGCGCGGAATCGGAATCAATCTCAGGGAAGTCTGCGCTGGTGCGACAGTGGCGACAACCAGTAGGAGGGAGCCGATGCGGTGGAAGTGCATGATTTAACCGTATAGGAGTTCCTAAAAGTTGTGAGGCATCAAATCAGGTTCCACAAGGAAAAAAATAAAGAGCAATAGCGTACCTCAGTATTCGGTAAACGGCTGAAACCCTATCAAAAAGGTCAAATCTCGGTAAATAGATGACAAATTATTCCTCTGTTCACATTGGTTTGGGACGATAGGCCAAAGAGCAGAAGGGAGTCGATCACCGGGGTTGCATACCTCGACGAATCTTCTTGTTGTCCTTGTGCCTTCAAAAAATCTTGCGAGGATCCATGACGAAGCAACTACGAGCCACTTTGGCAGCGATACTGCTGACAGGCACCATCTCGTTGCAGGCCCAGACCGGCACGACGCCCAGAAAACATACAACCGTCAAAAAGGTTGTTCAAAAGAAGGCGCCTGTTGAGTCTGCGGTCGAGCGCGAGATCCGTGAGCTGCGCGAACAGATGCAGAGCCAGCAGTCTCAGATCGACGCACTCAAACGTGAGAACGCCGACAAGGACGCCCGTCTCACAGCCGCCCAGCAATCGGCACAGGGTGCTGAAGCCGCAGCAGCCAGCGCTTCTGCTAAGACTGATAGCCTGAGCTCAAGTCTCTCGGCAAATACCGAGGCCGTCTCGACCCTCAACAGCACCGTCTCCGACCTCAAGACCACCAATGTCGGCGTGGCCCAGACCATCAGTGACACCAGGAAGACCTTCAGCGACGCGATTGAAAACCCGCTAGCACTCCGCTACAAGGGCATCACCATCACGCCGGTCGCCTTCTTTGCTTTTGAAACGGTGTACCGTCAACGCTCGCTCAACTCCGACGTTGCTACGCCGTTCAACGCCACCCCCTATCCTGGCGCAGCACAGGCCCACACCGGCGAACTCAACTTCTCCGGCCGTCAGAGCCGCGTCGGCGGCCTCTTCGAAGCCAACCCCGGTCCCTTTCGGTTTACGGGCTACGTCGAAACCGACTTCCTCTCTGCCGGTATCACCAGCAACAACAACCAAAGCAACAGCTACTCTCTCCGTCAGCGTCAGATCTGGGGGCAGGCCGCAACGCGATCCGGCTTCAAGCTCACCGGCGGACAGATGTGGTCTCTCGTAACCGAAACCAAGCACTCCACTGACAACCGCACAGAAAATCTGCCGATGACTGTCGACGCTGAGTACCATGTCGGCTTCAGTTGGACTCGTCAGCCCGGTATCCGCTTCCAGCAATCCTTTGGCGGCCTCACCGCAGCGCTCTCGCTTGAACAGGCGCAGATCATCTACTCCGCCTCCAACGCCAATGCCAACTTCTTCATCGGAAACGCCGGTGCCGGTGGCGGTCTCTATGACAACGTTAGCAACTACGCCAGCAACGTCGCTCCCGATCTCATCCTCAAGAGCACCTACGATGCGAAGTACGGTCACTTCGAAATCGGTGCGCTCGGCCGCTGGTTTCGCGATCGCTACTATCCCAACCAGACCCTCGCCACTCCTTCCGCCGCAGGCGGTCGAAATAGCACCAGGATGGGCGGTGGCGGCTTCGTCAACATTCGCGTTCCTGTCACGCACTTCCTCGATGTCGGCGTCCACGGTCTCGGCGGCACAGGCGTAGGCCGCTACGGAACCTCCACCCTCCCGGACGTAACGGTCCACCCCGACGGCACACTCCAGCCCATCAAGGCCTATCAGGGTCTCCTCTCTCTCGAAGCGCACCCCGCCAAAAAGCTCGATGTCTTCGGTTACGCAGGTGCTGAGTACGCTCAGCGCACCGTCTACCTCAGCACCCTCGGCTCCTCCGCCGGCAAGCTGATCGGCTACGCCCCCATCACCGCCAACAACACTGGCTGCGGCACAGAAACCCTTCCCACCTCACCCGGCAACGGCTTTGCAGGCGGAGCTCCCTACAATCCCGGAACACCAGCCAACTGCGCCGGCGTGACACGCGCAGTCATCCAGGGCACCCTGGGCTTCACCTATCGTGTCTACTCAAGCCCGAAGTATGGCCGCCTGCAGTATCAAGGCATCTACAGCTATCTCACCCGCGAAGCGTGGGCAGGGATAGGCGGTGCTCCCAAGGCGACCAACAACATGGTCTTCACCGGCATGCGCTACTACATCCCCTAAACCATCCGTCGCATAAAAGTAAAAGGGGCATCCTTCGGGGTGCCTTTTTTTCGTCAACATTTTTATTGATGTCATCACATTTTTTCGGCTCGGATCGATTCACGCAAAAATTTCTACCCTCTTTGTAAATCCAATTTCAACCTTTCTTCGTGCTTGAAGTGAGTACAGGACGAACCCCCTGCACCGAGGAGAGGTAAATCGTGGAAAAAAAACTGAATGATCTAATAGATAAGGCCTTATCCCGCCGAACTTTCATGGCAGGAGCAGGTTCGGCAGCGGCTGCTTCGCTGATAGTAGGCTGCGGCGGCAAAAGCTCTACTCCAACCCCCACTCCAACCCCAACCCCTACTCCCACCGTCACCGACGCAGACATCCTCACCTTCGCTCTCAACCTCGAGTATCTTGAAGCCGAGTACTACCTCTACGCCGCCACTGGCTCTGGTCTCTCCTCTGCGGATGCAGGAAGTGGTGCAGGCACCACCATCGTGCCCCCAGCCACAAAAGTTCCGTTTGCAGCCTCCTACATTCAGCAATACGCAAACGAGATCGCTCAGGACGAACTCAACCACGTCCGCTTCCTCCGCTCCGCTCTCCAGGCTGCCGGTGCCACCGTTCAACCTCGACCTGCAATCGACCTGACATTCTTCGCCGGTCTCGCAACCGCAGCCGGAATTACCGGTACGTTCAACCCCTTTGCCGACGAAAACTCCTTCCTGGTTGGTGCCTTCGTCTTCGAGGATGTCGGTGTCACAGCCTATCTGGGTGCAGCCCCGCTCATCACCAACAAGGCAGCTTACCTCGGTGCAGCTGCTGGAATCCTCGGAACAGAGGCATACCATGCCGCTGAGATCCGCACAATCATCGCAGCGAACGCGGCAGCGTCCAGCGCCACGGCTGCTCAGGCAGCGGCACTTGTCAACGCCAACCTGGTCTCCGCTCTGCGCGGCAAGATCAGCGCTGCCAGCGGCAACATGATCGCGGGTGAAACGCCGGTCAGCACCTCGACCATCGTCGCATCCGACACGACCAACGCCATTGCCTTCGCCCGCACCACGGATCAGGTCCTCCACATCGTCTACGGCGGCACAGCAGGCGTCGGAGTGGCGAAGGGCGGCTTCTTCCCCGTGGGACTCAACGGCAACATCAAATCCACAACGACCTAAGGACGGGACATCATGGCAACTTTAGAGACACAGCAGTTAGATGACATCATCGTAAAGAGCCGACGCAAGATGCTTTCGCTCGGCACTTCCGCGCTTGCCGGTCTCGTCCTTTCGGGCGTCACCAGAAAAGCAGAGGCCGCCACTCTTGTGGATGCCGATTACCTTAACTTCGCTCTCAACCTTGAGTACCTCGAGGCGAACTTCTACAATCTCGCCGTCAACGGCGTCACCATCGATAAGCTTCCGACACCGATCGGTATTACCGGCACCGGAACACAAGGGACCGTTACTACCAAGGCCAACTTCGCAAAGGTGCCTTTCGCCAATGCCACAATCGCGGCTTACGCGAAAGAAACCGCAATTGAAGAAGGCAAGCACGTCAGCTTCCTGCGTGGCGCTCTTGGCTCATCGGCAGTTGCCCAGCCTGCAATCAATCTGGTTGACTCCTTCAACACTCTCGCGGTGATGTCCGGTGCTGCCGCGTCATTGGATCCGTTCGCAAGCGATGCCCTTTTTCTCATCGGTGCTTATATCTTTGAGGATGTTGGCGTCACCGCCTATCATGGTGCTGCCGGGGCCCTTACCAGTGCCGCTAACCTCGGAGCGGCAGGCGGTATTCTCGTAGTAGAGGCCTATCACGCAGGCCTGGTACGCACCGCAATCAATGCTCTTGATGCTGGAAGCGGAACTCTGACGGGTATCACTCAGAAGATTTCTGCCTTCCGTTCGAAGCTCGCTAACCCAACTGCACCTCCATCGGGGACGCCTTTCACAACGAACGGCGGACTAGCCGCGGACGATCAGGGCATCGACAATAACCAGAAGGTAGCTCTTCAGGGCAGCTCGGCCACCTTCGCTTCCACAACCATCCTCGACGCGGATAGCAACAGCATCTGCTTCGCCAGAACTCCGGCGCAGATACTTGCTATCGTCACAGGAAACTCACCTGCAGCAGCCAGTGGCAATAAGGGAGTCTTCTTTACCGCAGGACTTAACGGCAACGTCACCTAGGGAATCTCTGCACAAGTTCTGCGACCGCTGGCTGATTGATTAATCTGATAGTCGAGGGCGTTTATCGATGAGTCAGCGGACGTTTGCGAGTCAGGCGGAGTTTGAGAAGTACGGTCGTAAGAGT
>JBDTEQ010000076.1:0-13264 GCA_039922475.1 Edaphobacter sp. | reverse complement strand
GCGAAAGCGGCTTCTCGAGAAAGTCGTAGGCTCCGAGTTTGGTTGCCCTAACCGCAGCTTCGATCGTACCGTGCCCGCTGATGATGATGACCTCGGGGACGTTTGCGCTCTCCATCTGACGGATCTCCGTGAGGGTCTCGAGACCATCACGATCGGGAAGCCATATATCGAGCAGAACTACATCGTAGGCAGCATCGCGAACAAGCTCCAGAGCTTCTGCCGAGGTGGCAGCAGTTGTGACGATGTAGTCCTCCTCGCGAAGAATGTTCTCGAGCGACTCGCGGATCTCGGCTTCGTCGTCGACGATGAGTACGTGGTTCATTTTGTTCCTCGGGCGATGGTAGCGGCAAGAGCATCTTCTGGCTGAGAGGCACTCGGGGTCTCAGGAGATTGAGTATCGGTAGAGTTGTGATCGACGTAGCTGCCATTCTGAGAAGAGGCAAAGAGGCTGACTGTGAAGGAAGCCTCGGAGTCATTGCCGGAGGATGTAGCGGGGCGAAGCTCGACGATGAACTTTGCACCTGCAGGCTCGTTCTTTTCTGCGCGAATGGTGCCTTGATGCTCCTGGATAATCTTTGCAGCAATGGCGAGTCCGAGACCGGTACCGCGCTGCTTGGTGGAGAAGTAGGGCAGGAAGAGGCGTTCGCGCATCTCATCGGTAAGGCCGGAGCCGGTGTCGGCGATGACGAGCTCGACCATACCGTTTTCGAGGAGACTCGTAGAGATGCGAAGCTCGCGGAAGAGGCTCTGCTGCATGGCTTCGGCGGCATTGTCGATGAGGTTGCCGAACGAGCGTTTGAGAGCCTCGGGGTCCGCCATGACGAGCGGAAGATCGAAGCTCATCTTGCGAACGATCTGAATGCTCTGCATACGTCCGGCAAAGAGAGCGAGCGAGTTTTCAACGATGGTGTTGAGATCCGCGGGCTTGGGACGGGCGGTGGGAAACTCTGCGAGTGCAGCGAACTGATCGACGAGCGAGCGCATGCTCTCGACCGATGAGGTGATGACTTCGCTGCAACGGCGGATGACAGAGATGGAGGGTGGCTCAGATGCGCTCTCGAATGTACGCTCCGCGAGGCTGTTGGCTAGACGATTGATGTGGCGGTGAATCTGCTCTGCGCTGAGGCTGATGGGAGTGAGGGGGTTCTTGATCTCGTGGGCCACACGGCGGGCGACTTCTTTCCAGGCGGATTGTTTTTGCGCACGAAGCAGTTCAGTGGCATTTTCGAGGACGAGGACGTAACCCTGATGCTCGCGTCGCATGCGCTCGGTGGCGACGGGAATTTCGAGCAGGGCGACCGTGGCAAGCAGATTCATGGAGCCCGACGAGGAGCTATTGAGCTCGATCTCGCTGGAGGCCGAACCCATGCGGTGGCTGCGCTTGATGAGGCGATCGAGAACCTCGGCGACCTCTGACGGAAAGACCTCTTCCATAGGACGGCCCAAGAAGGGACGTTGGCCGCCGGGATCCATCATCTCGCTGAGGGCGCGGTTAGCGAGAACGATGCGGCGATCGGCGTCGAGCGTAGCGACACCATTGGGTATGGTTTCGAGCATGGTTTCAAGCTCGCCACGCCGAGCCTCTAGTGCGGTATTCGCTGCGCTCAACTGCACGGTAGAGTGTTCGACAGCGCGACGGCTATCTTCCAGGTCAGCGGCCATGTGGTTGAAGCTGCGGACCAGTTCGCCAAGTTCTTCGGTCGCACTCTCCTGTACGCGGTGGGCGTAGTCGCCTGAGGCGATGGCCTCCATGGCGTCAGCGAGTGCTTCAACCGGCTTGGTGACCTGTTTGGAAAGATGAAGCGCGAGCCAACTGGAAGCAAAGAGAGCGAGGCTAGTCATCATCAGAAGGAGAAGCATGTAGAGATCTCTGATCTGACGCCGGTCGCTGTAGAGAACCCAGTAGGCTTCTGCATTTTTTCTTAGATTGGCCATGGTAGCGGCCATATCGAACGGCATGGGGAGGCCGACAACGACGGTGGTTCCTTGCTGGATTGTGGTGGCCCCCAACGCATAGTCCGTGTCGCCGAGGGAGAAGAGCGGTTGATCGTTACGCTGGGCGGTGTCCAGGATTGCTGTTTCGGTTGGGTCAATCGCACTCTGTCTGGTAGGTCCGTCGGAGCCTTCTGCCGCCTGACCGGTAAGCCAGGTTTTGACCTGTGCGGTGGCTCCGGCGAGTTGCGGCATCTGGAACGAAGCGATGACACGGCCTTCGTGATAGACGATTGCAAAACCGTTCTGCAGAGTGATCTCGTGTTGGCGGAGGACTTGATTGATCGCTTCGTGATGCTGACGGGAGGCGGAGAGTGCAGCAGCGTGAGTTACTCCGCGAGGTGAAGCGTGAGCGGGGCGATGTAATTGACGCTTTGACGGCGAGGCGGAGGCTTTTGCCGGAAGGGGAGAAGGAAGAGCTTCGGGCAGGCCGGAAGCAATGGAGTCGGCCTCGGCGCGGGCGTTGGCGGAGGTATAGCGAGACAGTTCGAGCGCCATGTTGTCGCTGTCGTCACGCAACTCCGTGACGGGCTGGGAGGAGAACCAGCGATCGACGGCACGGTTGAGCAGAAGGTAGCTGAAGGCATACATCGAAGCCAGCGGAATCACGCTGACCAATAACGCTCCCCATAGCATGCGTGTGCGAAGACGCGTGCCCATGACGCGGCTCCGCTGGTCGGCGTAGAGCTTGAGCACGTTGCGGACGAGCAGGATCAGCACCGTGACGAAGAGAAGAAAAGCCACGATCGACAGACCGGTGAAGACTACGATCTGCTGGGTGGTGACGGGTTTGGGAAGTTGGGTATTGAAGGCGTTGAGGGTGGCAAGGACGGCGAAGAGAATCAGCAGAGACACACCCAGAATGGCGATCCATATCTTTCGCCGATTCGCGGGTGTGGCCATAGCTGTGCCCTCCTCCGTCCTCAGATTATAGGCGTTTTGGCCTTTCTTTCTAGACTCTGCCTACGTTGCCCAAAAGCGGCTACACGAGCTTTGATACGGCCTGCCACTCGCGTTTCTGTGCCGCGGCTACCGCTCCGTAGGTAAGCATGCCGTTGAAGGTGTTGACGCCCTCGGCGATGCCCCTGTCTTCGCGGATGGCAGCTTCGGCTCCCAGACGGGCAAGCTTCAGAACGTAGGGGAAAGTTGCGTTGGTGAGCGCGAGGGTCGATGTGTTCGGAACGGCGGCGGGCATGTTCGTAACGCAGTAGTGAACGACGCCGTCGACTTCGTAGGACGGATTTGAGTGAGTCGTTGGATGAGCGGTCTCGATGCAGCCACCCTGGTCGATGGCTACGTCGACGATGACTGCGCCCTTCTTCATCCTGCTGACCATCGCTTTGGTGACGATCTTGGGAGCCGCTGCGCCGGGGATCAAAACTCCACCGATGACGAGATCAGCCTCGCGGACAGCGTGGTCGATGTTGTAGCTATTGGAGGCGACGGTGTAGAGACGACCGCCGAAGATGTCGTCGAGTTCGCGGAGGCGGTTGAGGTTTAGATCAATGAGGGTGACCTTTGCGCCCATGCCGAGTGCGATTTTTGCTGCGTTGGTGCCGACGATGCCGCCGCCGATGATGCAGACGTTGCCGGGGGGGACACCGGGGACGCCGCCGAGCAGGACACCGCGGCCGCCGTGCTCCTTCTCGAGGTAAGCTGCACCGACCTGAACGCTCATGCGGCCTGCGACTTCGCTCATGGGAGTGAGCAGCGGGAGAGTATTGGCGCGGTCGCGAACGGTCTCATAGGCTATGCCGGTGACTTTCGCGGCGAGCAGGGCGTCGGTAAGTTCGGTGAGCGGGGCGAGGTGAAGATAGGTGAAGAGAACGAGTCCTTCACGGAACTGCTTGTACTCCTTTTCGACGGGCTCTTTGACCTTGACGACCATCTCGGCGAGGTGCCAGACGTCGTGGGCGGCGCCGACGATTTCTGCTCCTGCGGCCTGGTATTCGTCGTCAGGCATTGCGGAGAGCGCTCCGGCGTTGTGCTCGACGAGGACCTTATGTCCTGCTTCGACGAGGGCTTTTACGGCTGCTGGGGTTACGCCTACGCGGCTCTCGTGATCCTTCACTTCCTTGGGCACACCGATAATCATTCTTTATCTCCACATAACAAACGTTGATTCTAATTGTATCCATTTGCGATGCTCGAGGTCTCGATAGTTCGCTGCCGTCCCCCTCTTACGGCCATTCCCAAATGAGAAAGAAATTGTAAGGCGGATGTGATGCAATGTCGCAATCTTGCATTAGATTGGGCAGATGCCAGAGATTTTGCCTGCCACCTCCGATTCGACTCCCCAGGATCGTCGCCTGCTGTGGCTGCTTTTGCTTGTTCCGGTGGTGATGGCCCTTGCCGGGGTGTGGAGTCTTGACCATGCCAAGGCGCATAAGCCACTGTTCTCTGTAACAAATATGGTGGGACCTACAACCGAGAGCCTGCTTGCGGGTGAGGGGTTGACGGTTTGCACGGAAGATATGGGGACACGGGATAATCCCATCTGCTTTCATGCGGCGCGGATGCCGATGACGGCGTTGGTGGTAGCGGTTGGGATGCGGCTGTTGGGCGATCACTATCTTCGCGTCGCTTGCTTCAAGACGCTCCTGCTGTTGCTGCCCATCGAACTGGCGATCTACCTGGTTTGGCGGCGCCTGCCACGTGCCAGAGGCCGCAGGCTGCTCGTTGTGGTGCTGCTTCTGGTGCCGTTTGCGATGACAGCGTTTCTAGCGGATGTGACCAACATCGTGGTGGATGAAGGCTATTCGTTCAGCTTTCTGGCGGTTGCGGTGGCTCTGCTGTTGTTTGGCTGGCAGCTGCGGCCAGCGATGAGTTCCCTGCTTCGGACGGTGCTGTTTGCGTTGGCTGTCGACGGGCTTTACCTCTCGAAGAGCGGGATGCTGCCTGTGGTTGTGGTGATGTTGGCCGGCTTTGTGTGGATGGAGCGGCGCGTGGGGTTGCGATGGCTGGTGGTGGCGATGGTGGTGGTAGCGCCGGTGGGTTGGGCGTTACATCAGCATCATGCGAGTGGGCGATATAGCGTGGGGACGAGTCTCGACGGGATCAATCTGCACAAAGGCAATAACGGCGGATTTCTGAAGCATTATCCCTCGCCGCATGGGGATTCGATGGACTGGTACGACGTCGAGTTGAACCGCGGCCTGCACTTCAGTGACGAATGGAGCTTCAACGATTATCACCAGAAAGCAGCGTTCGATTATCTGCGGAGCCATCCACGAGAGACGCTTGCGGGCGATATCCGCAAGCTGAATGTGATCTTCTTCTCTTTCGTGAAGTATGGGTCGACGGCGAGCCAGGGTGTCAGGAAGCTGATTGAGGACGCGGGGATGGTCGTCTTCCGGCTGATGCTGTGGACGGCAATTGTGTGGGCGGTTTACCTGGTGGTTTTCGTACGAAGCTTCGACCAAAGATCGTTGCGCGTGGCTGCTGGCGTGTTTCTCGGCGTTGTGGCGGCGTGTGCACTTCCCTTTCTCGTCGGCTTTGCCTATACGCGGCATGTGAGCATACTGATTTATCCGGCGGCGCTGTTCTGCTGTCGGTTGTTGTGCGAGCAGGACGGAATCTCTACAACGAACGAGTGATGCTTACTGGTTAGGTGAGGGCATGAAATATGCCTTGCTAAAGAGATACACTAATGTGAGTCTCTTTTCAGGAAACGACTGTAAATATGTCTTCAAACAGCTTTCAGATGCGTTATTCCCGCATACACAATATGCGGTCCCTCTTTAGCCTCTTTTCGAGCGACCTAGCCATCGACCTGGGTACGGCGAATACGCTTGTGTTCGCGCATGGCAAGGGCATCATCGTCAACGAACCCTCGATTATTGCGGTGAACAAGATCACCAACGAGGTGGAGGCGGTGGGCAAGGAGGCCAAGGAGATGCTTGGCCGGACCCCGGGCAACATCGTCGCGATCAAACCGATGAAGGACGGCGTAATCGCCGACTTCCGGCACACCGAGAAGATGCTGAACTACTTCATCCAGAAGGCGCACAACCGGAAGATGATGGTGCATCCGCGGATCGTGATCGGTGTCCCCTCCGAGATTACTCAAGTTGAGAAGCGCGCGGTTATGGACTCCGCCTACCGGGCCAAGGCTTCCGAGGTTCACCTGGTCGAGCAGGCGATGGTGGCTGCTATCGGCGCCGGACTTCCGATTACGGAGCCGGGCGGCAATATGGTGGTCGATATCGGCGGCGGGACTACCGATATCGCGGTGATCTCGCTTGCGGGTATTGTGTATTCGCGCTCCGTGCGGATGGCCGGAAACCAGATGGACGAGGCCGTGAGCACGTATCTGAAGCGGAAGTACAACCTGCTGGTGGGCGAGCGGACGGCGGAACAGATCAAGATTTCGCTGGGCTCGGCATATCCGCTGGACAAGCCGATCACGATGGAGGTGAAGGGACGCAACCTGATCGAGGGCGTGCCGAAGACCATCACGATTGAAGACTCCGAGATCCGCGAGGCGCTGAGCGAGTGCATTGCGACGATCATCAATGCGATTCGCGTCGCGCTGGAACGGACCCCGCCGGAACTTTCGGCAGATATTTCGGATCGCGGCATCGTGCTGACTGGCGGTGGTGCGTTGATCAAAAATCTCGACAAGCGGATTCGTGAGGAGACCGGGTTGCCGGTGTCGATTGCGGACGATCCGCTGGCGTCCGTGGTGCTGGGTACAGGCGCCATGCTCTCAGACTTCAAACTGCTGCGAAAGATTTCTATCGATTGATTGGTTCTACTCTGGTTAAAGTGGAAGGCTCCGAGCGATCGGGGCCTTTGCTTTTGGTTTTCAAGTACCCCTCCCCTGGGTGTTTCGCAGGTAAAGTACTTCGATTCAATGGTTTGCAGGTGAACAATGCCGCAAAGTATTGATTCTGCACGAGTTATTTCTAAAGTACTTGTTATCAATAGATTAGCCCCGGAGGATGTCCAGGGCTTTCTGTTTGGGTCTATTCGTTAATTATATCGGGTTGAAGGTAGCTTATTACGCCAACTCTATCTTGTTTCGATTGAGTTGCTTAGGTTGTTTTGGGGCTTGACATGCGATTTCTGGGCTAAATTTGAAGAAAATACTTTTGAGTTGGTTTGCCGAACACCGAAGTTCGTCCGCGCTCAGACTCCTGTAAGGCTCTAGCCGACCTGAGCAGTGGTGATCGTAACGTCCGAAATCGGCAAAGACACTGGTGACGCTCCGGGCGAGTGCCAGTTCTGGGTTGAGCGAGAGCACCTGGATGAGGCGCTCAAATTCGCCGGCGGCCCGAACCTGCCCGAGGGGCAGCCAATGCGATGGATGCGCAACCTCAAGCCGCCTGGAGAAATCGCTTATTGATCTTCCTGGAGTTAGAGTTCAAGCAGCCAACTAACACCAGGAAAGAATCCGTAGTTCCTCAACGTATCCGTTCAACTGCTCTCCTCGACGAGCAGCCCCTATGAATTGACATTTCCATGACAACCTGGGTGCCCGGTTTCGGATAAATTTCGTTAACTCCCTCTAACGATACCTCAGGGATGCAGGCGAGAAACCAGCGCAACCGCCTTCGCTAAGAGGCGTTTAGGGGTACTACAGTTAAAAGCGAAAATAACCCGGTCTTGAGCCTCCCTCGCATCGCAAGCGACAAAAGGCTTGCGGCTGTCCTCACGTTTGCCTTCGCATGTATTTTCACAGTTGCATGCGCGACCTGGCCAGACATCTATGGCTTTGCCCGCACGCCTCAGGCTGGGACGGCGCGACATCTCTTCACCTCGCCCGTTCGCCTTTCCGACGACGTCATGATCACCCTCAGATCCAGCTATATCCTCCTTGAGCGAGGTATACCGGCGTTCAACCGGATTGATGTAGCTCAGCCATCAACGTCCTATATCGCTCCATATCTGTTTGCCTGTTTGTTGAAGTTGCTTCGCCCGAATGTCGCTATTGTTTTCTATGCACTGTTAGGCCTCCTTTTTGTCGCGGGTACAGCGGCGATCGTCGTCTGGTATTCGAGATCCACCACCAACGCATTGCTTCTCGTGTTGTTGCTCCTGTCTACCTCGACCAACCTCACGTTCGCTCTCAATGGCTGGGATCACCTTTCCCAGGGATTCTCCCTGGCATTCGCAACCGCCTTGTCCTTGAAACCGGGAATGACTTCCCGCAGAATGTTCGCCGTGTCCTTTCTTCTGGTTCTCGGCACGTTGTTTCGGCCAGACGGCCTCCTTATTTCGCTTGGAATTCTCGCAGTCCTTTTCTTGTCGTCCTCAAGCGCCCGCCAATTCATCCTCTTCGGAGCAGCCCCGTACATTCTGCTGGCAGGTGCGGCGTTTGCCCTCAATCTCCATCAGTTTGGCCATCTCACACCGACGACTGCGAGACTCAAGCTGGGGGCCGCACCCTCTCTTGGCTACATCTTCAAATACATCGTTGCGAATGGAATCCTCTCCTACAGCGCTCTAACGCTTCTGGTGATGTTGACCGTCTTCTATTTCGTATTCTCACGCACGATGCCTGGGGCAAAAGGCCTCATCGTTATCAGTTGCTGCCTGGTTACAGCGGCCATCGCGTTGTATAACAGTGACTATCTCAGCGGTGCGCGAATGATTTGGTCGCCAGTATGCGTACTTGCCGTCCTGATCGCCGTTTCATCCCCCGCGTTGTTCCCCTCTTCCAAACATCGGCTGAAAGAACTGCTGGACGTCTCCCCCATCTACAGACGTCAACCTTCAGCTTCGCCCTCTCCGTACGCAAAGGCCGGATCTCGCGCGTTTCTGGCCTTCATGGCGATAGTCGTCATAGGCAGCTTGGCTTCTCTCATTGCGCAACGCCACAAGAACGCTGTCATCTCACAGAATTCATTCTATGAGGCGGCGAGAGCACAACAATTTTTCATTGCGCAATGGATTGCAAGCAACCTGGCGCCCTCCGACGGCTCCATCGGATTCTTTTATCTCGGCGTGAGCTACGATTTACCTCGATTCGAAATCGCCGACTTCAATGGAGTGGCGGATGAATCGATTGCGACGCGCAAAGCCAGGAACGGAATGCCTGGGCACAACAAATGGGACGTCAGCACAACCCTGGACAAGTGGAATCCGCAAGCGATCGTTCCAGCCGGTCCAATCGACCCCACTCGCCCGGAGACAAGAGCAAATTCCCTGACCCATGCTCCCTATCTTTTATCCAATAGCAAAATAACAGGGGAGTATGCCTATTGCTATGTGCCGGATTCTGATGCCGGTATGCGGGACAAATGGGGTTTCTACCTTCGAAAAGACATCGCAGCGCGTCACCTGGATCAACTGAGATGTCCAACGGAATGAGCCTGCCCCATCTTCAGATGAAAGGCGTGCAGCGCACCCCGAGCCTTTGTGTCTTAGTCTGTCTCGTGATGTTCGCGACCACCGTTCACGCTCAGATTTCTGTGAAGCCCTGGCGCAGGTAAGATTCGAGAGCTTTGGTTCGAATATGCCCGAGGCAGGATACGGGAGCTTTTGTTTGTATTGGTTGCGTTTGTGGTGGGACTGCTGCTGGGCATCGGTTTAAACCGGCGCATCTCACGACGAAGTAACGAGCCCGAACTTTAAATGCAAATAGATCCCGTGCAGGCCTTCAGAATGAGATAAGCCTCATTGAGTCGAGGCCTGAAAGCCCTGCGGCGATTCGCCAACTAGAAGCGCTTTTCTCACGACTCTTACATTTGCGGTTTCGATCAGGTGCTGAGTTTCTATATTTGCAGTCTCGATTTGACAGGTTCAATCATGTGAAATACATTTTTGTATACATTAAACGAGGTGAGTCTGTGGCTGCGAACCGTCGTGAGTTTTTGGTGGGGGCTGCTACTGTTGCGGCCAGCACTTCTTTTTCATCGCTTGCTCTTGCAGCAGATCTGGCCAAGACGACAGATCCTGCGCAGGGGGCGTCACCGTTTCTTCTGGAGTTTGATGGAGGGGCGCTGACGAGTCTTCGCTTCGCTGGAGATGCTTTTCCGACGAACTACGTGGGGACGGGGCAGAAACTCGGTCATGTTGAGGTTGTGTGGCGGCGTCCGAATGGGCCGTGGGAGAAGTTCGACTCGGCGGAGGCGACGGCGGCTGAAGGGTCAGCGGGTGTGTATCACGCGCAGGACGATGGCGGCGAGGCGCTTACGGTGACTGTTGGGCTGAAGCCGGAGGGGAGGCTGCTGCGCTGGACGATTGCATTGCGCAATATGTCGTCCGATCCGATCGAGGTTGGGGATGTGGCGCTGCCGCTGCCGATGCACTCCAGCTTCGGTGGCAAAGAGCCTCCTACTGCGTCGGTGTTGAAGCATAGTTTCATCTCCGGGCATGGCTCGTTTTTATTCTGGATGCGGTCGAACAGTGTTGGCCCGTACCTGGTGATGACGCCTGAGCGCGATACTCATTTGGAGTATTGGGACCATACTTCTCCACGGGCTCGGCGAGAGCAAGGACAGACACAGGCCCCAGCGCCAGCCCAGGTGCAGGGTCAGAGACAGCGGCCGGCGTTCCGCGCCTATGTCCACTCTGTGGCTGTGGGCGAGGCAGTGCAGGCAGCGGGTGGGCGTTGGCGTCAGCCTCGTACGAGTGTCACGCTGGAGCCTGCCAGTAAGACCGGGGCCGAACGTCAGTATGGCTTTGAACTGGCCTGGGCGCAGGATTACTCGGGTGTGCGGCAGCGGCTGGTGGATGCAGGACTGATCGATGTGGAGATCGCGCCGGGGATGACCGTACCGGCAGATTTGTCTACGTGCATTGCTGTCCGGTCGCATGAGCCGATCCAGAGCATCGTGGCGGAGCATCCGGAGCAGACGACGATTGAATCTCTCGGCGAAAGGGAGGGACGCAGGCTCTACCGCGTGAAGTTTAGTCGGCTGGGTGAAAATATGCTGACGGTGAATCAGGGCGCGGACCGGACTACGCGGCTGGAGTTTTTTGCTGCCGAGCCTTTGGAGACGCTGGTCCACAAACGCGCTGCGTTCATCGCCAAGCATCAGGTTCGCGATGCGAGCAAATGGTACAACGGTCTGCTTGCGGAGTGGGCGATGGATACCCAGGTGCAACTGGGGCCGGACAACTACGACCGCATCAAGGGCTGGCGCATCTACGAGGTGACCTGCGACGATCCCGGGTTGAGCAAACCGGCTTATCTGGCCAGCAAGAATGCGGAGTTTCCCGAGCCCGCACAGGTGGAAGCGCTGGACTACTACATTGAGCACTTCGTGTGGGGCGGACTGCAGCGGACGACGGAAGAGAGCGACAGCTACGGGATCTACGGCATTCCGGACTGGAAGCAGAACCGCGACAGCCCGGACCCCGGCAACAAGGGCAAGCGCCATATCTGGCGGCCCTACGACTATCCGCACATCGTGGTGATGTACTTCAGCATGTACAAGATTGCCCGGGACTATCCGGGGATGAAGATGAGGCTGGACCGGGCGACGTATCTGGAACGCGCGTATGGCACGGCGCTCGGCATGTTTACGATTCCTATGCTGGTTGCGCACTGGTCCGCGTACAAGACGGGCTTCTATAACGAGGTTGTGATTCCGCAGCTGATTGAAGAGCTGGATCTCGCAGGCAAGCATGACGAAGCTGCGCGGTTGCGGATGCATTGGGAGAAGAAGGTGGAGTTCTTCGTCAGCGGCGGACCGAATCTTTTTGGTTCGGAGTATGCCTTCGACTCCACCGGCTTCGAATCGACACAGGCGATTGCGCGATATGCGCTCGATCATCCGGCGACGCCGGGCATCACTGTGGACGCAGCCACGAAGTTTGCCACGACGCAGATCCGGGCCAATCTGTTTTGCCGGGGCGTGATCGAGAAGGCGTACTACTACTATGGCAGCGACTATCGGGGTGGGGCGGGCGATGCGTTTACGCTGACCTACATGTCGCCGATGGGCGGGTGGGGCGTGCTGAACCATGCGCTGTACGACCGTCGCGAGCCCGATGCTACGATCCGGCTGGGGTACGCTTCGATTCTCAGCTCGTGGTCTTTGATGAATACGGGGACGCAGGAGAGTGGGTTTGGCTACTGGTTTCCGAGTGAAGCGAACGATGGCGGAACAGGCGGCGGCTTTGAACCGGCGGCCTACGGCATGACGTGGCTTGGACAACCGCATCACCGTGGGCCGTGGTACTACTCCTCCGAGACGGACCTGGGGTACTGTGGGGCGCTTCGCGCGGCTGCGACGATTGTTGCGGATGACCCGGTCTTTGGGCGCTTCTGTTTCGGTGGAGAGATGCATGACGAGAAGGCATCGCTGCACATCGTTCCGCGCGATGGAGTACGACGGCGGCTGCATCTGCGCACAGCCGGGCAGAAGATCGACTTCGAATTGACTGGGGCGCGGTTCGCCAAGGAACAGCCGATTCAATGGTTCATTGATCGGGAGAGGTTCCACTTCATGCTGGAGACCGAGGCTGCGGGTAGTGGTGAGGTGCTGCTTCTCGTCAGGGGTTTGCCGGCGCATGGCTACAAGATCATCGGTGGCCAGGAGACGAAGGAGTTTCATCCTGATGGGACGAAGCCTCTGCGGGTCCGCGTGCCTGCTGGAAGTTCAACGGCTGTGGTGGAGATTATTCGGAGCTAGCTGGCTAAAACAGGCAACGGCAACGACAGCCGCAGATCCCCTTCGGGGATGACAACAAGAAAGGCAAGTGCAAAAGCAACCGCACGTGCAGAGAGTGAATGAACTAGCGACTGCAACAGCAAAGGTTAGATCAAGCCGCGGCTGGCGGATGGGTGAGGCTTACACGGATGCGGTCGATGCGACGGTCGGTGCTGGCGAGAACTTCGAGACGCAGGCCATCCTCTTCGACGACTTCGCCGGGTAAGGGGATGTGACCGGCGATCTCGGAGACTAGACCGCCTAGAGTGGTGGATTCGTAGTGTTCGGGGAGGCGGAGGGCGGTGGGGTCGTCTCTGGTGTCGCGGATGGTCGGCTCTGCCGTTTTGGGCTGTACGGCTCCTGACGGATCGCGGAGGTCGTACTCTTCGGGGGAGTCGGCGGGATTGTGCGGCTCACCTGCACCTTCGGAGTCGGCGGTGGCGCGGTGGGTGGATTGATCGAACTGGTCGGCGAAGAGGTCGCGGAGGCGGGAGAGCTCGTAGGAGCCGGAGACTACGTAGGCTCCGTTGGGTTCGCGGATGGGAGAGTCGTCGGCTTCGGGCTCGTCGTGCTCGTCGGCGATGTTGCCTACGATGGCTTCGAGAAGATCTTCGATGGTGACGAGACCGGCTACGCCTCCGTACTCGTCGATGACGATCTGCATGTGC
>JBDTEQ010000075.1:0-39272 GCA_039922475.1 Edaphobacter sp. | reverse complement strand
TGTAGCCGTCGCGAGCTATGACGGAGTACTTCTGGGGGTGGCCCTTTTCGTCCTGCATGCGGAGGGGATGGCCTTCGTTGTCGACAAGCAGGACCTTGACCTTTCGATAGCTGCCATCGTCTTTGGTATTGGTGGGGCGGTAGGTGAGGATGTACTGGTTGCGGATGGAGTCGTTGATCTGTCCGAAGACATCGGGCAGAGCCCCTTCAAAGAGGGGGCTGAAACTGAGGCCGCCAGTCATCTCGGCGAAGGTCTTGAGCTGGTTCTGAGCCTGGAGGTAGTCGAGATTGCGTATGCCGGCACTCATACCGGCTCCTTGATCACGCATTTCGTTGAGCAAGGCTCCTGTGCCGATGGTGAAGATGGTGACGTTCCGGGAGGCCTTGACCTTGGCAAGTATCTTGTCGAGAGTGAGCTTGGAGAAGGTGTCGCGGCCTGAGCTGATGAGGATGATGTACTTGCGGCCAGGGATGCGGCTGACACGGTCGATGGTCTCGTAGAGCGCGTCGAAGAGGTTGGTTTCGGAGAAGCCTGGAATGATGAGGGACTGGAGGGCCTGAGCGACTACATCCTTGTTGTTGGTGAAGTCGGTGAGGATGTGGGTGTGCATGTCGTAGGTGACGACGGCGACGTAGTCATCGGGCCGCAGCGAACGGAAAAAATAATAAGATGCGTTCTGCATGTCGTTGATGAGGTAGTAGCTGTTGGCTGCGAATTCCAGCAGCAGAACTGCGGTGATGGGGGTTTGGGCGATGCGCACGCTGGTGAGGGTCTGGGGAACACCATCCTCAAGGATGAGGAAGTTGCCGGGTTTGAGGCCAGGGACGAACTGATGGGTCTTGTCGAGGATGACGTTGGCGTCGATGTTGACCATGGGGACGTCGACTCGAAGAGAGTAGGTCTCGTTGTTGGGGTTCTTTATCTTCGGTTCGGCTGGGGCTGCGGGGGGCGGGGGCTCATCGCCTTCCTTCTTCTTTTTGATCACAATGGCGCCGTTGTCGGTCTGAGGGCCGGCATCATCGGGGATCGGAGGGGTGGGTTTGGTCTGCTGCTGAGGCGGCGGAGTCTGGGCCTGGGCCGCGGGGAGCGGGAAGAGAGTGCAGGCGAGCAGGAATGCACAGGCAGCAACGAAGAAGCGTTCCGAACGGCGAAGGTGCATAGTCATCATCTGAAACTTTACTCCGAATATTGGACGGTTTTGCCGTTTGAATGGTGAGAAGCAAGATTCGTGCTGCCCAATCGCCTGCTCTAGTAGTCTGTAAGACGTGATTCCCGCGACTAAGGTTCGATGGATGGGGTATGGCCTGGCGGTGGCAGGAGTACTGGGGTGCGGGCTATGGGCGCAGACGCCCGCGAGTTCGGCTGCGGGGTCTGCAGAGAAGGAGTGGGTTCCGGTGGCGATGCCGGCGACTGCTCCCCCGGTGACTAAGTTTTTCCCGTTGTCGGAGGTAAAGCGCGGAATGAAGGGCGTGGCGTATACGGTCTTCGAGGGGGTGAACCCGGAGCCGATGCAGGTGGAGATCCTTGGAATATTGAGGGATGCGCTGGGACCGGGGCAGGACATGATTCTGGCGCGACTGCATGGCGCGAAGCCGGAGTATACGGGGGTGGTGGCCGGGATGAGCGGGAGTCCGGTGTACATCGACGGGCGGCTGGTGGGGGCCTTGAGCTATCGAATTGGACAGTTCAGCAAGGAGCCGATTGCAGGAATTACGCCGATCGAGTCCATGCTGCAGGTGCGGGATGGAGATGAGGAGACGCATAACGATCTGCAACGAAAGGCCAATGCGCGGATTCTTTCCTCCGGGCGGAATGAGGGTGTGTCCTCGGATGGCAATTCCTTTGCTCCTCTCCATGAGAATGCTTCTCTGCCGGAGCTAAGGCATGGGCAGCCGGAGATGAGGGCGATCGAAACGCCGCTGGTGTTTGGCGGTTTCAGCCAGCAAACGGTGGATCTATTCGGGGACAGATTTCGCGCGATGGGGTTGACACCGGTGGCAGGGTTGGGCGGCGCGGACCCGACGGCAGTACAACCGGAGCCTCTGGTACCGGGAAGCGCCGTGAGTGCGGTGCTGGTGCGGGGAGATCTGTCGATGGCGGGGACGTGTACCGTGACCTATGTGGACCCGAAGCGGCTGCTGGCGTGTGGGCATCCGATTACACAGTATGGGCCGGTGGATATGCCGATGACCAAGGCGACGGTACTGGCTTCGCTGGCGTCGCCACTGAATGCGTTCAAGATCATCAACACGACGGAGACAGTGGGGGCGTTTACCGAGGATCGGGCGTCGGCGATTATGGGACGGTTCGGGGTGCAGGCGCGGATGATTCCTGTGGAGGTGGAGGTCGCATCGGCGTCGAGTTCAGACAAGGCGGCGAAGAGAATTCACTTCGAGGTGCTGGACAACCGGCAGTTGACTCCCTCGGCCATGCTGGCGTCGGTGTACCAGAGTCTGCAGACAAACAATACGGCGGCAGAGGAAGTGAGTTACCGGCTGACGGGAGAGATCGATATGAAGGGGCTGCCCTCGGTGCAGCTTCGGGGGATGATGGCGCAGAGTGAGTTTTTTCCTGGGGCAATCAATGCGGCGCTGCTGGTGAACGACCGGTTCAGCAAGATGTATGGCAATGCGCTGGAACAGCCGGTGGTGACGAGTCTGAAGCTGAAAGCAGAGGTGATTCCGGCACGGATGACGGCGGTGCTGGAGTCGGCGCGGATGAGCCGGGTCGAAGCGCGGGCAGGCGATGAGATTGAGGTGGAGGCTACGCTGCATCCTTATCAGGCCGAGGCAAAGATGGTGCGGGTGAAGGTGAAGCTGCCAGCGGAGTTGATGCCCGGAATGATGCGGGTGGTGGTGAGCGATGGTGCGACGGTGGACAAGTTGATGACGCGGGCCGGCACACATTCGGTTGGGCTGGCCGATACCGTGGCGGAGTTGAACCGGCTGCATACGAATGACCGGGTGTACGTGACGCTACTGGACCATGAGGCGCAGGCAGTGCTGGAGGGTGAGGCTCTGCCGGGGGTGCCGTTGTCTATGGCGAATGTGCTGGAACCGCTGAAGGAGTCGCAGAAGATGCAGCTGACGGGCGAGAGTGCGATAGAGGCTGGTTCGACGGAAACGGGATATGCGGTGAGCGGCTCGCAGGTATTGAACCTTCTGGTGAAGTAATACAGTTTGCCGATTGATCCGATTCGATAAATGCTGACAGAGATTCTGGCGGGACGATGCTGTGGGGCGATGATTCCCAGATGATTCCCGGAGTATGATTTTTTTGCTTGCCGGGGTGTTGTAGCATCGAAGTGAACGCGACGATATGCTCGCGCTAAAAAGGGAACGATTTCAAATGAGTGAAATACACGGTCTTGCCGTACATGCTGCCGGCGCACAATTGCTGTCTTACAAATACGATCCAGGCGTATTGCTCGCTGACGAGGTTGAGATCAAGATTTCGCACTGCGGGGTATGTTTCAGCGACGTGCACCTGATCGACAACGACTGGGGGATGAGCAAGTATCCTTTTGTTCCGGGCCACGAGATTATCGGCACGGTGGCGGCGGTGGGTTCGGCGGTAAAAAGCCTAGTGGTGGGCGACCGGGTGGGAGTGGGGTGGCAGGCGGATAGCTGCGGGATCTGCGAATGGTGCCGGAAGGGTGAGGAACACCTGTGCGCGAAATCGCAGCCGACCTGCGTGGGACGGAATGGCGGGTTTGCCGACAAGATTCGAGTGAACTGGCGGTTTGCGATTCCAGTACCAGCGGCGCTGGATAGCGAACAGGCGGCTCCGCTGCTTTGCGCGGGGATTACGGTATATAGCCCGCTGCGGAACCATGGAGTGCGCCCGTCATCGCGAGTCGGGATTATTGGGATTGGCGGCCTGGGGCATCTGGGGATTCAGTTTGCGAAGGCGTTTGGCGCTGAGGTGACGGCGTTTTCTACCTCGAAGGACAAAGAGGACGAGGCGAAGGGGTTGGGAGCACACCATTTTGTAAATACGCGGGATGCGGGAGCGCTGAAGAAGGTGGCGGGGTCGTTCGACCTGCTGCTGTCTACTGTGAGCGCGGACCAGGACTGGCAGGCGTATGTCACGGCGTTGCGGCCAAAGGGGATGCTGTGCATTGTGGGGGCTTCGCCTTCGCCTATTCAAGTGGGCGCATTTTCGTTGATCGGAGGGCAGAAGGCGATCTCGGGGAACCCGACGGGAAGCCCGAGGGACTTGTTCGAGATGCTCGATGTGGCAGCCCGGCATGACGTGAAGGCTATTACCGAACGGTTCGCGATGGCGAAGGCAAATGATGCAGTGGCCAAGGTGAAGAAGAGCCAGGTACGGTATCGGGCGGTGCTGGCGAATTAGTTGAGACGTCGCTGCATTTCAAAAAGGCGTAACGGCGATCAAAGTGATAAAAGCGGATAAGAGCAAGGCTTGAGCGGTCGGCTTCTTTTGTCGATTGTTTTTTGTACTTCTTTTTTATCTTTCTTTTATCGTTTTGATCCCCGTTACGCCTTTGTCTTTTCTGTTTGCAGGCGCGATGGGTCGGGCGTGCTTTAGACTCAACTTCAGCATGATGAGACGAATGTTGGCGACGGTGTTGTTGTTGGCGGGATGCGGGTTGCTGCCTGGGTTGGCTGGCGCACAGGGCACGAAGCTGTGGAGCGTGGGGCGCTACGACGAGATGGAAAGAGGTACAGCCGAGGGCGTTGCGATTCGCAGCGACGGGCGGCTGGAGGCGGGGTCTGGGACTTCCCTGCTCTATGCGACTGGGAAGAGCTATGTGTGGTCGATGGCGAGCGATGGGGCCGGGAATGCCTATCTGGGGCTGGGTGGGACGGCTTCGGGGTCAGCATTGGTGATGAAGGTTTCATCTGAGGGGAAGGCTACGCAGATCTTTGAGGGGAAGGAGCTGGCGGTGCAGGCGGTCCGCGTGGCGGCGGATGGGAGTGTGCTGGTGGCGACTTCGCCGGATGGGAAGGTGTATCGGGTTGCGGCTTCGGGTGGCGCTCCGGCGGTGGTGTTCGATCCGGCGATGACGGAGGAGAAGCCAAAGTATCTCTGGGATTTGGCTGTCGGCAGAGGTGGCGAGATCTATGTGGCAGCAGGAGCGCCGGCGGTGGTGTATCGCATACCCGCGGGTGGAGGCAAGGCGGAGGTTCTGTTCCAGACGGCGGACCAGCATATTCGGTGCCTTCTACTGGGCGCGGATGGGACGTTGTGGGCTGGGTCGGACGGGTCTGGAGTGATCTATAAACTGGCCGCTATTGCAGGCCGGATTGAGGCCGGGACAAAGCCGTTTGCAGTGTATTCGGCGGCACGGCGGGAGATTACAGCGTTGGCGATGGACGCAGCGGGAGATGTTTATGCTGCCGGGGTTGGGACGAAGGGGCATACGGCACTGCCACCGCTGCCTGTGACGGGGAATGTCGGCGTAACGATTACGTTTGTGCAGCCGGGTTCTTCGACGGCGGCTGGCGCGAATACTTTGGTGCCGGATGGATCGGAGATCTATCGGATTGCAGCGAATGGAAGCCCCCTGAAGCTGGTCGCGCTGAAGGATGATGTGGTCTATGCGCTGACGGTGCGAAATGGAAGCCTTCTGGCAGCTACAGGAAATCGCGGGCGCGTGTATCGGGTGGCGACGGATGGGAGCGGTCAATTTACGGACGTGGCACACCTGGAGGCTGCGCAAGGGATGGCGTTTGCTGCAGTAAAAGATGGGTTGCTGGTGGCGACGAGCAATAGCGGGAAGGTGTTTCGATTGGGCGATACGGTTGCTTCGAATGCAACCTATACGAGCGAGGTGTTCGATGCACAGGGATTCTCGCAGTGGGGGCGCGCGGAGGTGAGGGCCGGCGCGACGGCGGGGTTCGACCTGTTGGTGCGGAGCGGGAATGTGGAGAGTCCGCTGATGGGTTGGAGTGATTGGGCAAAGGTTGGTGCGGATGGTGCAGTTACAGTTCCGGCGGGGCGGTATGCACAGTGGAAGGCGGTACTGCGGGCGGGAGGAACCATTGATTCGGTTGCGTTGAACTATCTGCAGAAGAATGTCGCTCCAGTGGTAGATGAGATTGTGGTGCAGCCGGGCGCGCGGGTGAATCCCCCTGCTGCAACACCGAATGCGGCGACGGTGCAGGTTGCGTTTCCTCCTGCTCCGGGAGTGCCTGCTGCGGTGAGCTTTACTCCGGACACGAGCAGTCAGCCAATCGCGGCACAGAAAGATAAGACTGCGATTACGCTGCGGTGGATGGCGCATGACGATAACGGCGACGATCTGATGTTTGCGATCTGGTATCGCGGGGTGGGAGAGGCGAACTGGAGGTTGCTGAAGGACAAGATTTCGGAGAAGGCTTATAGCTTCGACTCTTCCCTGCTGCCGGACGGGAGTTATCAGGTGAAGGTGGTGGCGAGCGATGCTCCGGTGCATACGGATGCGGAGGCGCTGACGGGCGAGCGGGTGAGTGAGGTGTTCGTGGTGGATACGACGCCGCCTGTGCCTGGAGTGTTGAACGCCACGATGGTTGCGGGAACGCCGGCAAAGATTCATGCGACGCTGGAAGCTCGGGATGCAACTTCGCCGATTGCCCATGCGGAGTATTCGGTAGATGCAGGACCGTGGCAGTATCTGGAGCCGGTAGGGAAGGTTTCGGATTCGTTGACGGAGCGGTATGACTTTACAGCGCCGGTGCCTGCGGCGACGACTCCAGTGACCGATGCGAAGGAGCATGTGCTGGCGGTGCGGGTGTATGACCGATATGAGAATGTTGTGGCGGTGAAGGTGGTCGTTCGCTGATGCCTGGGTGGCTGGCTGCACGATTTCCAAAGTTCAGTCAGGACCGTCTGCTCCTGGTGGTCGACCTGATTGGGACGTTTGTGTTCGCGGTTGAAGGTGCGCTGGCTGGAATCAATGCCGAGCTTGATGTGTTTGGGCTTCTGGTGCTGTCATTTGTAACGGCGCTGGGCGGTGGGACGATTCGCGATCTGCTGATTGGGGCGATTCCACCGAACAGCATTCGCGACTGGCGATATGCGACGACTGCGTTTGCAGGTGGCGGGGCGGTGTTTTTCTTTCATCCACTGATCGAGAGGGTGCCAGTGCATCTGATGATTACGCTCGATGCCGCAGGACTGGCTCTGTTTGCAGTGGCAGGCGTGGGCAAAGCGCTGGAGTATGGGATTACACCGCTGCTGGCGATCATGATGGGTGCGGTGACTGGTGCGGGAGGGGGGACGGTGCGGGATGTGCTGCTGGCGCAGATGCCGGGGGTGTTGCACTCGGATGTGTATGCTGCTGCAGCGCTGGCGGGAGCTGCCGTCGTGGTGATTGGCTTGAAGCTGAAGATGCAACGTGGTGTGGCGATGAGTCTGGGGGCAGCGGCTTGCTTTTTACTGCGTATGGCAGCGGTGTGGCGACATTGGAATCTGCCGAAGGTGATGGTGCGGTGAGAAAAGGCATGCGCCAGGGGCTGAAGCCCCATTTCCGCGCAGTCTGAAAGGGCCAAGGCTAAAGCCCCGGCTTACCTGGAAGCGATTGCCGATTCGCGGGATAAGCGATAACGACTTCAGTGACCTTTTGCCGCGGATAGTAAGCTGGATTCGATGCGATTTGAATTTTTCATTGCGGCGCGGTATCTGCGGGCGAAGCGGCGGCAGGCTGTGGTGGGAGTCATCACAGCGATCTCTGTGATTGGGGTGGCGGCAGGAGTGGCTTCGCTGATTATTGCGCTGGCCATTACGAATGGGATGCGGCGGGACCTGCAAGAGCGATTGGTGGGGTCGACCTCGCATGTGGACCTGATGCGGATTGCGGGAGATGGGATACGGGACTGGCAGCCGCTGCTGGCGCGGCTGAGCAAGGTGCCGCATGTGACGGCAGCTGCACCCGGGTTGTATGGGCAGGTGTTGATCTCTCGGGGGGCACGGAGCGGTGGGGCGCTGATCAAGGGTGTGATTCCGGCGGATGAGAATACGGTTGGGGATTTGCTGCGGCATATGGTGCAGGGGTCGGCGAAGGAGTTGGACCCGGTGGACTTCGGGTCGCAGGTTCCTTGTTCCGTGATTGGCTCCGGTGGACGACGTTGTGGCGATTCGAAGACCCAGGTCTCAGAATCGAGACCTGGGTCACCCGGTTTCGTGGCTGCACCCGGTTCTGTGGCTGCTACGCAGGCGGTGCCGCCGATTGTGATTGGGCAGGATCTGGCGGAGACGCTGGGGGTGAAGGTGGGTGAGGGAGTCGTGGTGATCAGTCCTCAGGGAGAGCTGACGCCGCTGGGGCCGGTACCGCAGTATCGACGATTTCAGGTGGCAGGGATCTTCAAGTCGGGGTTCTATCAATATGATTCGAGTTATGCGTTTGCGCGACTGTCGGATATGCAACGGCTGTTTGGGGAGCCGGACTTGATCTCGGTGATCAGCTTCAAGGTGGATGATCTGTATCACGCAGACAGGGTAGGTCGCGCGATTGAAGCTGAGGCCGGCAAGGGTTTTGAGGCTACGAACTGGATGGAGCAGAATCGTGAGCTGTTTCGTGCGTTGCGGCTGGAGCAGATTGTGACGTTCATTATTCTGGCGCTGATTGTGTGTGTGGCTGCACTGAATATTCTGATTGCGCTGACCATGATGGTGATGGAGAAGACTCGGGACATTGCGGTGATGATGAGTTTTGGCGTGAGGGCGGACCAGGTGCGGCGGATTTTTTTGATGCAGGGATTGCTGATCTCCGTGATTGGAACTGCGCTGGGACTGGTGGCGGGATATGGATTGAGTTGGCTGGGAGGACACTACCAGTTCATTCACCTTGATGCAGCGGTTTATTCGATCGATCATCTGCCGTTTGCGCCGCGGTTACGGGATGGTGTGATTGTGGCGGCGGTTTCGTTGGGCGTGAGTCTGATTGCTACGCTCTATCCGAGTAGAAGTGCGGCGAAGGTTCTTCCGGCGGAGGCGTTGAGGTATGAGTGAGCCGAGATTGAAGTATGGGCAGTTGGCGCCGGAGGGTTTGGCGCATATGCGGGAGCTGGAGCATTACCTGAATAACGGGGCAGGTCTCGAAGATTCGTTGCGGGAGCTAGTGCGGTTGCGGGTTTCGTTGATGAACGGGTGTGAGTATTGCATTGTGCTGCACACCTCTGAGTTGAATAAATTGAATGAGATTGCGGAACGGATTGCGCAGGTTGCGGATTGGCGTAGTTCCGAGGTTTATACGAAGCGGGAGCGGGCGGCGCTGGCATGGGCCGAAGGGGTGACGGATATTCAGGAGGGACATGCTCCGGATGTGCTGTATGACGAAGTGCGGCGGCAGTTCAGCGATGTGGAGACGGTGAATCTGACGCTGGTGATTACGACGATCAATGCGTGGAACAGAATCTCGATTGCGCTGGGAAGGCATTCGGAGCATGCACATGAGGTGACGAGTTGATTGATCCGAATGAAGGCGAAGCGCGGTTTGAAAATGAGGGAACGCTGGAGCCGCTGCCGGTGGTGAGGGAGCGGACGGTGGTGATGAAGGCGGTCGGGTTGACGAAGATTTACGCGTCAGTTTCGGAGCAGGCCGGTACGGGAAAAGCAAGTTCGGGAAGGCCGGCACTGGAGCTTTTTCGTGGGTTGGACTTGAAGGTTCATGCGGGCGAGATGGTGGCGATTGTGGGACAGAGCGGCGCGGGAAAGAGTTCGCTGCTGCATCTGCTGGCTGCACTGGATACGCCGAATGCTGGAGAGGTTTGGTGCGGGGAGAGCCACCTGGGGTCGTTTACGCCTAGACAGGCAGCGGAATTTCGCAATCGCGAGGTTGGGTATGTCTGGCAGTTTCATTATCTGCTGCCGGAGTTTTCTGCACTGGAGAATGTTGCGATGCCGCTGCTGGCTCGCGGGATGGGGAGAGCGGCGGCGCTGGAGAAGGCGGAGTTCTGGCTCGGTGAGGTGGGGCTCCGGGATCGGATGGCGAATCGGTCTGGAGAGTTGAGCGGCGGAGAGCAGCAGAGGGTGAGCCTGGCGCGGGCGCTGGTGGGAGAACCAAGAATTCTGCTGGCGGATGAGCCTACGGGCGACCTGGATGAGAAGACGGCGGCGGCGGTGTTCGGGCTGATTCAACGGCTGCATGAGGCACACGGGCTGGCGAGCGTGCTGGTGACGCACAATCTGGAATTCGCTGGGCGGTGCGATCGGGTTTTGCGGTTGGTGGAGGGGCGTCTGGAACCTGCTGGGGGTTTGGGGGATCGGACCTCACGCTGACTTCGCGTTGATGGTCAGATGCAAGAAAATGAGGATCTTAGGCGGGATGGGTCCAGGGTCGCATCTTTTCGGGATTTTCTCTCTCTAACAGGATGAGGTATATTGCAGCACCGCAGAAAATGGCGTATCGCCATGTGGAGGTTGGCGGAGAGAGCGGAGTGCACCTGGTTTGGTGCGGGTTTTGCACAGCGCGCGTCTAAAAGAGTGCTAAGTTATGCATAACTTTTGAGGGATTTCGAGTATTTGACGCGGACAGCTACACTATAGGAGTTGGATGGGTGCTTTGTACCTTGAAGTAACCCTAGTTAGTCCCTGAAGCGGAGCAGTACGGGACGGTTGTTGGGACCAACGGCGCTATACGGCCTTCGGGCTGGAATGGTGGCCGGCTTGAAGGGGATGTCATGTTCGAACGCTATACGGAGAAGGCGCGCCGGGTTATCTTTTTTGCCCGGTATGAAGCAAGTCAGTTTGGGTCGCCTTATATCGAGACTGAGCACCTGCTGCTCGGCTTGCTGCGGGAGGACAAGGCACTGACAAACCGCTTTTTGCGGTCGCATGCGTCGGTGGAGTCGATACGCAAGCAGATTGAAGGGCATACAACAATTCGAGAGAAGGTGTCGACTTCGGTCGATCTGCCGCTGTCGAACGAGTGCAAGCGGGTGCTGGCCTATGCAGCGGAAGAGGCCGAACGACTTTCGCATAAACATATCGGTACGGAGCATCTGCTGCTGGGTCTGCTGCGCGAAGAGAAGTGCTTCGCGGCGGAGATTCTGCAGGAGCGCGGGTTGCGACTGCCTGCGATTCGCGAGGAGTTGCAGCGGACGACGCAGGAAAAGATTCCTTCAACACAAAGCAGCAAGGGGCAGCGCGGCGAGCAGAGCATGCTGGCGGAGTTTTCGCGCGATCTGACGCAGTCGGCGATGGACCAGCAACTCGATCCGCTGGTTGGGCGGGATGCTGAGGTGGATCGGGTGATCCAGATTCTGTGCCGGAGGACGAAGAATAATCCGGTATTGATTGGCGAGCCAGGTGTTGGTAAGACGGCGATTGTCGAGGGGCTGGCACAGAAGATTGCTGATGGTGAGGTGCCTAGCTTTCTTGCAGACAAGCGGGTGCTGGCTTTGGACCTTTCGCTGATCGTTGCTGGAACGAAGTATCGCGGGCAGTTTGAAGAGCGGCTGAAGACGATCATGAAAGAGCTGATGGAGAACCAGAACTCTATCGTGTTCATCGATGAGTTGCATACGCTGGTGGGCGCGGGTTCGGCTGAAGGATCGCTCGATGCGGCGAATATCCTGAAGCCGGCTTTGAGTCGCGGTGAGATTCAGTGCATTGGTGCGACTACTCCGGCGGAGTATCGCAAGTCGATTGAGAAAGACCGGTCATTGGAGCGGCGTTTTCAAGCTGTGAAGGTGCCCCCACCGAACGAAGAAGACGCGATCAAGATCATTATGGGGATCAAGGAGAAGTATGAGAAGTTTCATGCTGTCTCCTACACAGATGATGCGATTACCTTTTCGGTATCGCACTCAAGCCGGTATATTCCCGACCGGTTCCTTCCGGATAAGGCTATCGACTTGATCGATGAGGCTGGTGCTCGCGTGAAGCTGCGGCAGACTTCGATGCCGGAAGAGCTAACGGAAGTGCAGAAGCGGATCAAGTTCATCGTGCACCGGATGGAGAACGCGATCGCGAACCATGAGTTCGAGAAGGCGCGGTTCTATTCGGACGAGGAGCGCAAGGAGCGTGAGAATCTGCGAGCGCTGCGCGACAAGTATCACCTGGACGATTCTTCGGCGGGGATTGTGACGCGCGGGGATATTGAGGATGTTGTCAGCAGATGGACCGGCGTGCCGATTACTTCGCTGAAAGAAGAAGAGACGCAGCGGTTGCTTCGGGTTGAAGAAGAGCTGCACAAGCGCGTGATCTCGCAGGACAAGGCGATCTCGGCGCTGGCACGGGCGATCAGGCGGTCGCGTGCGGGCCTCAAGAATCCTGCACGGCCGATTGGAAGCTTCCTGTTCCTTGGACCTACGGGCGTGGGCAAGACGGAGATGGCGCGGACGCTGGCACAGTTTTTGTTTGGCAGTGAGAAGGCGCTCATTCGTTTTGACATGTCCGAGTTCATGGAGAAGCATTCTGTGTCGAAGCTGATTGGCTCGCCTCCAGGATATGTCGGGTATGAAGAGGGCGGTCAGCTTACGGAGCGGGTGAAGCGGAATCCGTATTGCGTGGTGCTGCTGGATGAAATTGAGAAGGCGCATCCGGATGTGTTCAACCTGTTGCTACAGGTGTTTGAAGATGGGCAGTTGACGGATGGATTGGGCAATACCGTCGACTACAAGAACTGCATCATCATTATGACTTCGAATATTGGAGCAAAGCATTTGCAGAAGCGGCAGGGGCTTGGGTTCCAGAGCGAGAAAGAAGACATGGTGATGGACAAGATGGAGGAGCTGGTTCGCGGCGAGGTGAAACGGACGTTCAATCCGGAGTTCCTGAACCGCCTGGACGAGATCATCATCTTCACTTCGCTGTCGGATGCCGACCTGATGCAGATCCTCGAGCTGCTGGTGCAACAGTTGAACGTCAACCTCGTTCATAAAGCGATTACGATCTCGGTGACTGACGATGCGAAGAAGTGGATTATCGAAAAGACAGTTGCAGACCGAACGTATGGGGCGCGGCCTCTGCGTCGGGCGCTGCAGCGGTTTGTTGAAGATCCTCTGTCGGAGGCGCTGATCGGCGGCGGGATCGTCGAGCGACCGGCGTTCCTCGAGGTGTACATGGAGAACAACCATCTCTTCTATCGTCCGGTTTCGTCGGACGGCGAAGAGAAGATGGCCGGGCTTGCACTGACTGCGGTGTAGTCTCGAAACAATCACCGAATGCGGTATGCCCCGACGCGATGACCGGGGCGTATTGTTTAACGCGGAGGATGGAACGTATAGACCGTCGTGAGTTTGCGGTGTTGCTGCCTGCTCTGCTTGCGGGTTCGGCGCTGGTGACAGAGAGTGCGGAGGGGCAGAGGGGGAACATGATGTGGCGCGAACGATGGTGGCGGGCGATGTTGGAATCTGTTGCGCGGGGGATAAACACTTCGTTGCGAATACGAGTGATAAACCGGTGACGCATTTTGTGGTGACGGTGGGACCGCCGGAGTAGCGGCTAGATTGAGGTCATGGCTTCGGCAGGCAGCTTTGCGGGCTTGCGGGTAAGGAACCATACGAGGAGACATGCTGCGCCGATGGCTCCTACGACTGCGTCGGTGCCGGCCAGACCACGCGCTCCCCAGAGTTTGCCGCCTCTACCGTCGAGTCTGGTCATGTAGACGACAGGGATGTTGCCGAGCGAGTTGATGATGGAATAACGGCCACTGCCGCTCTTTCCGGATTGCCCGAGAAACTCAAGTACAACAGCGGTGAACAAGGCATAGCAGGTTCCGATTGTAAAGAGATAGAGAGTGGCTCCGACGAAGTAGGTGGATGGAGTCAATGGACCCAGCCAAAGGATGCAGAGTGTGGCAGCGTTGACTATGCCGAGGGAGAGATAGGCGACCGAGGCACGAATGCGTGCCGGGATCAGGGTTGCGGCGAGCGAGCCGGCAGCGGTTAGGAGCGCTCCGGCAAGACCGTTCATCCATGCCATGTTTGTGACGCTGACGCCATAGTCCTGTGCGACGCCGGGGAGAAGGCCTATGGCCGCTCCGGTGGCCATGGGAAAGAGCATGAGGAGGGTGTAGGGGACGGCACGCCAGCGGAGGAAGGTCTCCTTGAACTCCTGCCAGATGCGGGTCTGGGTTTGTTTGATGGTCTGTTTGATGGTTTGATTGATTCCCTGCCCCTGTTCGTTGGTGAGGCGTTGCTCCGGGGCGGCGAATGCAGCGAGAGCAGGAAGAGCGATGAGAGCGGCGGCGATCCAGCCGAGAGGCCCCATGCCCATCCGCTCGGCCAAGCGGGCGAGGACGAAGACTCCCAGAGCACCAAAGGCAAGCGAACCTCCCTGATACAGGCTGCTGGCTTTGCGACGGGTTACTTCGCTGCGAAGAGTGCCCATCATTCCGCCACAACTGGAGACGATCAACTGGCCGAAGCATGCGCTGAGAAACATGAGTGCGACCGAGGACGGAGTATCGAGCCTGGAGCCGTGGAAGGCGGCGGCCATGGTAAGTGCGGAGGCGAGGGCTCCGGCGATGAGCCAGGTTCGGCGACGAATCCAGAAGTCGGTGATGGGACTCCACAGGAAGTAGATGGTCTGGGGCAGTATGAGGAGGGAGATGATCTCCGAGCTTCGACCGATGCCAACGCCCTGTTTGCGGAGGAGATAGGACAGTACGCCGCTGATGATGCCATAGGCCAGGACGGAATTGGGTGCAATGAGGAGTCCGAAGAGCCACGGGCGTTCTTTTGGGAGGGACTCCTTGAGGTCCCCTAGCTGCTCCAACTCACCTTCGTGCATGGGTTTGACGGTAGCACGATGAATGCGCTCTTACGTGAAATTTTCATGATTAAAGGGAAAGACCCCGATTTACCGGGGTCTTGGCGAATCAGTTCAGGTTCAAATTCAGATGAGAGACTGAGCAGATTTAACTGCGCTCTGAACGACATTGCTGGCCTTATCAACCGCGTACTCGACTTGCCCTCTGGTGCGTTTGACAGCTTTCTCAGCTTCCTTGCTGAGACGCTCGGCCTGCTCCTTGAGGTAATCGGCGGCGTCTTCAAGATAGTCGCCTGCATCTTCGACTCCCTTGCGGAGCTGCTTGCGGTTTTTTGCTCCCGTCTGTGGAGCATAGAGAAGGGCGATTGAGGCTCCGGCAGCAACACCAATACCGAAGGCGAACCAGTAACTTTTTGCACTCATCTTAAACGTACCTCGCGCTTTCTTAGGCTTCTAACTTCGATTCCAGCCAGTTGCGATTGGTTGGTTCCCTGCTGGGCTTTTTTGTACCGATAATGGCTCACCTCTATTGGCGAAATGAGCCTTTCGATTGAGGAAAATTGGAGATTTCTAGACTGCGAGGCCCGCCAATTTTCTGGCCCGCAGGAAGATTCTGGTAAACATCGTACGGTTGAGTCGACCGGTATTGGTGTTGCGTAGAGAGGGGTGATAAGTGGCGAGAAGATGGAGACCGTTGGGAAGAAGATACTGGGCACCATGGGAAAAACGATACTCGGATTTACGTGAGATGATGCCGGCTTGAAGCAGGTAGGCGAGGTAGCCGTCAAAGGCAATCTTTCCGAGGCAGACGACCACACGGATACGTGCCAAAGCCTTAATCTCATCGGTCAGATGAATGGCGCAGTTGCGGATCTCCTGAGGAAGTGGCTTATCCCCTGGTGGAGCACAGCGGACGACAGAAGCGATCCAGATGTGGCGCAGTTTGAGGCCGTCGTCGCGTGCAATGGCGCGGGGTTTGCTAGCAAAACCGAGTTCGTGCAGAACAGGGTACATGAAGTCGCCTGAGCCATCTCCTGTAAAGGGACGCCCGGTGCGGTTCGCTCCGTGGGCTCCTGGCGCAAGGCCGAGGATGAGAATCTTTGCCTTGGGATCTCCAAATCCGGGGACGGGTTGGGACCAGTAAGTCTGCTCCTGGTAGGCTCGGCGTCTGGTCTCCCCGATGCCGCGGCAGTAGTCGCGAAGACGAGGGCAGAGCTCACAGGAGATGGTGGAATCGCGAACCCGATCGAGAAGCTGCAGAATGATCTGTGTGTCGGAGGTTGTCACCACATCCCATGATAATAGAAATGGGACACAGGCATATCAGCCATAGAATGGTTTAGTACAACCTGAAGGATAGGCGCCGAGTTGGAAGATCCAAGACTTAGCAGAATGTACTGGTCACTCCTGAAGGACGGGGCGGGAAGGTGGCGAAAAGGTATCTGGCGTGCGGCAGTCATGCGCTCTGGCCTGCTCACCATCATCGTACTGATGCTTGTCTTAGGTGGGTTGGCGCTTGGGTGGCATGAACATCGACTGGGTCAGTTTGCGCAGTTCAAGAAAAATTTGAGAGACCATCCGATTCACGACGTTACGTTGCGTCCGGGGGGACAGGATTTCATCCAACTACAGCGTTCGCAACTGCTGGGAGGCAGCGAGCCGGAGTTTCTTTCAGCAACCCTCTTTCCCGGACGCGGGATGAATCTTTTTCAGATTACGGCCTATCTTCCGCAGAAAGGCGAGGTGAATTTGCTTGCCTCTCCTCCCCTGGAAGAGTCCGCGCGGTTATTGAGCGGCAAGGGTCCGGATGCGACTGGGGCAGAGAGCCTTGCGATGGGGGCGATGATCGAGGTTCCCTGGGCAGGGCGGATCTTCGGGGCACCAACACCCAATGGTGAGAACCTGGTTACGACGTGGCGCGGAATGCACCTGGTTCTGCCGGCGGATGCAAAGGATAACTATGGCAACTCCAGTGCAATGGCTACAGGCGGGTTATTGCTGAAGCAGCCATCGGACGCGGTAACAACAAACGTGATGCCGGATGGCGGAGGCGCGCAGGCCACTTTCCAGGCAGGGGACTTCAATGGTCACTGGCCTTCAAAGACGGACATTACGATGACCGTGTCGCTGAGTGGAAGCGCAATCGACATGAAGGTGGTGGCGCGAAACACCGGCGATACCGCGGAACCGATCGGGATTGGATGGCATCCGCGATTCGCTATTCTCAACGGGCATCGCGGACAGATGATGCTCAGGCTTCCGCAAGGTCTGCGAATGGAAGTAAAAGATCGACGGACCGGACAACTGAGCGGAAGGCTTCTGCCGGTTGAGGGGACCGAATACGACTTTACCGGATCCAAGGGAGCTCAACTCGGCGCTCTAAACCTCGATGACAGCTTCGTCCATTTGCACACAGGGTTGATGGAAAATGGGCCGGTCATCGAGCTGCGCGATCCGGAGAACGATTATGGTCTGCGGATTACGGCTATGACGTCCACCATCCAGGCGGTACGGGTCTATGCACCATTGGATGGATCGTTTATTTCTATTCAGCCGCAGTTCAACTATGACGATCCATTTGGCCGGGAGTGGGGTAAAAATGAAGATACAGGCATCGTGACGCTGGAGCCGGGGCAGTCGACGCAATGGCGGATTCGGCTGGAGATATTTTCGCTGAGCGCAGGTCAGAGAGAGCATTTCTGACGAGGGCTTTCGATGGGCCGGCTTCAGCGGGAATGAATACTCGAATCACCATTGGAGCGGCTAGAGGTTTGACCCTCTCTATCCGAGCCTCGTACAGTAGTAGAGAGGCGAAGACCGTGGGTTCTGGGGCAACCTGTAGACCGCGGCTTATAAGAACGCTTCATGGAAGGCATGGATTTGACCCCGACTGAGATGACAGAGACGAATGAGGCTGCCGAGCAGCAGCCCGAAACAATACACACTCACGAGCACACGCATGAGCATGTGCATCAGCAAGCTCCTGCGCTCAATCCTGAACTAGTACGCGAGATTGAGGTTGAGGCCGGAGCCGACGAGGTATCGAAGAGCTTTAAGACGGTGGTAAAGCGGTACCAGAAGCTGGCTCGGATCCCTGGCTTTCGGGCTGGCAAGGTTCCAGAGTCGTTAATCCGATCGAAGTTCGCAAAGGAGGTCAGGCAGGAGGTTCTGGAGAGCCTGGTATCGGAGCGGTTTCGCAAAGCGATTCAGGAGCAGAAGCTGCGACCGATCTCGGAACCACAGTTGCTCGACATGCAACTGTTCGACGGGCAACCGCTGAAGTTCAAAGCCGCATTTGAAGTTGCTCCCGAGATCGATATCTCGGGGTATGACAGCGTTCGTGTAAGCAAGCCCGACGCTACGCTGACCAACGATGAATTTGATGCAGAGCTAAACCGAGTACTGGACAGCCACTCTACTGTTGAGCCTGTCGAGGAAGATCGCGCGCTGGTTGACGGAGACTGGGCGGAGATTCAGTTTCGCGGTGAAGTGAAAGATCTGGCGCAGACAGTGACTGAGGACGGCGTAGAGAATACTTCATCGCAACCTCCGATTACAGGCGAAGATGTGTTGATCGAGATTGGCGGCAAGAATACGCTGGCCGCCTTCAACGAAGCGCTCCGCGGCGCGAAGCCAGGTCAGGAACTGAAGTTCGAGGTGGATTATCCGGCGGACTTCGGCGAACGACGGCTTGCGGGACAGACGGTGAGCTACGATGTGACCGTGAAGGGGATCAAGCACAAGAGTTATCCGGAACGCGATGCAGAGTTTGCGAAACAACTTGGCAATTATGAGAGCTGGGAGGACTTTGAGACCAAGCTTCGCGAGCATACTGCGGAGCGCAAGAAGAATTCGCTCGACAATGGCGCGAAAGACAAGTTGCTCGGAGAGTTGATCGAACGGTTCCAGTTCCCGGTTCCAGAGTCGTTTGTTCAGCAGCAGATTGAGACTCGACTGGACCGCGGCCTGCGTGCGCTGGCTCAGCAAGGAATGTCGGTTGAAGATATGCGCAAGCTAGATTTCGTTCGTCTGCGCGAGGCACAGCGCGATCAGGCGGTCAACGAGGTGAAGGCGTCGATGATCCTTGACCGGATCGCTGAGGCTGAGGGTGTTGCAATCAACGAAGAAGAAGTAGACCGCGAATTGCTAATGCTTTCAATTCAGTCGCGTGAGCCTCTGGATGCTCTGCGCGAGAGACTCACGAAAGATGGTGGGCTTGACCGGATTCGCGAGCAGATGCGGCGTGAGAAGACAGGAAACGTGCTCTACGAAAAGCTTGCTTCGTAGATAACAATTTAAACCGTTTTTGTTTCGAGATTTGAGGAAAGAGAGTGTTATGGGATTAGTACCGATGGTGATCGAGCAGACGAGCCGGGGCGAACGCGCCTACGATATCTATAGTCGTCTGCTGCGCGACAACATCATATTTCTGGGAACTCCGATCGATGACAACATTGCCAACGTGATCATTGCGCAGATGTTGTTCCTGAGCGGCGAGGACCCGGAAAAGGATATTCAGCTGTACATCAACTCGCCTGGTGGCTCGATTACGGCCGGGCTTGCAATCTACGACACGATGCAGTACATCAAGAACGATGTAGTGACATTCTGCATAGGACAAGCTGCAAGCATGGGCGCGTTTTTGCTGATGGCGGGCAAGAAGGGTAAGCGGTTTGCTCTGCCTAATTCGCGAATCCTGATTCACCAACCCTCGATGGGCGGGCTGAGCGGACAGGCAACCGATATCGATATTCACGCTCGGGAGATTTTGCGAATTCGCGAGATTACAAACAAGCTGATGAGCGCAAGCACAGGCCAGACTCTGGAGCGCATCGAACGCGATGTGGAGCGCGACTTTATCATGACGGCTGCGCAATCGAAGGAGTATGGAATCATCGACGATATTATCGATAGGCCGCGGACGTAGCTATTTCACTAACGTTATTGAGAGACCCGAACCATTCGGTTCGGGTTTTCTCACATTTGCTGCAGTCTGAGCAAGTCTATGACCATTTTGGGGTACAGCAGTGGGTACCCAGGTCATGCTTTGCGGGATGGAAACAGGTGTAAACTTTAATGGTTGTGGTGTTGCGCGGACCACCCAGGAGCTGTCGTACTTATGAAAACGTCACGGGGCTCAGACGAATCACTTCGTTGTTCCTTCTGCCATAAATCTCAAGACGCTGTCGCTAAGCTGATCTCTTCTCCGTCGGACTACCCACGAGCTTATATCTGCGATGAATGCGTGGCAGTCTGCAACTCGATTCTCGAAGACGACCGCACGGAGGCGACAACAGGTGCTGCACCGGCCCACCTTCCGAAGCCGCAGGAGGTCAAGGCGTTTCTGGATGAATATGTGATTGGGCAGGACCAGACGAAGAAGAAGCTCGCGGTGGCGGTCTACAACCACTACAAGCGCATCCAGATGAACAAGGTGCGCAGCAACGATGTTGAGTTGGCGAAGTCGAATATTCTACTGGTCGGACCCACAGGCTCTGGCAAGACTCTGCTGGCGCAAACGATGGCCAAGATGCTCGATGTGCCATTTGCAATTGTAGACGCGACTACGCTGACCGAAGCTGGATACGTGGGCGAAGACGTCGAAAACATCATCCTGAAGCTGCTACAGGCTGCCGATGGCGATGTGCAGCGAGCGCAAAGCGGAATTATTTATATCGATGAGATCGACAAGATCGGTCGCAAGGATGAGAATCCTTCGATTACGCGCGATGTTTCGGGCGAGGGTGTGCAACAGGCTCTGCTGAAGCTGCTGGAAGGAACGGTTGCCAATGTTCCGCCACAGGGTGGACGGAAGCATCCGCACCAGGAGTTTACTGCCGTGGATACGACGAATATTCTTTTCATTTGCGGCGGCGCATTTGTCGGGCTCGAGAAGGTGATCGGACGGCGCGTGGGAAAGAAGGCGTTGGGTTTCAAGGCAATTGCTGAGACGGATGCAAAGGATGGCGATGTAACACCAATTCGGGCACAGCGCGACGCGGAGCTTTTGCGGCAGGCTGAGCCCCAGGACCTGCTGAAGTATGGGTTAATTCCGGAGTTCGTAGGACGCCTGCCAGTGCTGGGCATTCTAGACGAGTTGGATGAGGCAGCGTTGATTGAGATTCTGACCAAGCCGCGTAATGCGATCCTGAAGCAGTATGCAAAGCTGTTTGAGTTTGAAAATGTCAAAGTAACCTTCACCGACGAGGCTGCGCGGGAGATTGCGCGGGAGGCCCTGCAGCGAAAGGTTGGCGCACGCGGACTGCGAATGATCCTTGAAGAGCTGATGCTGGACCTGATGTACTACGTTCCAGGAAACAAGAAGGTCAAGGACCTTTCCATCACAGCGGAGATGGTGAAGAAGCACAGCCTGACGCTGCCCATGTTGCTGGAGAGGGCAGGCTAAGACGCAGAGCGCGAGGGATGATCGCCTGCGTGGGTTGCCTTTCTGCCTGCTGTGCCGACTGTAGACAACGATATTTACGATTCTAACTCTGACCCGATTGTGGACTCCAATTCCACAGACGTTGCACTTTGACAGATGCACGGCGTGGCCTGAAGGAATTACAATCACCTGAAGCCGCGACGCCGATGCATCATTACCGGTATTTTCACGTCTAATTGGAGAGAGATGACAAACCAAGCCAACAAAGCGCTGAGCGGCGAAGTTCGCAAGCTACCGATGATGCCCATTCGTGACATGGTCATCTTTCCTCATATGATGACGCCGTTTGTGGTAGGACGCGAATCGAGCGTTCGGGCCCTGGAAGAGGCACTCTCTGGAGACCGGAAGATATTTCTAGCCACGCAGCACGATGCTTCTGTGGATGAACCAACGGCTGGCGACATCTATGAGACCGGCACAATCGGGAATATCGTCCAAAGCGTCAAGATGCCGGACGGAAATATTAAAGTGCTGGTTGAGGGCGTAGAGCGGGCACGGGCCACGGAAGTGAACGACGTGGATGGATTTTTTGTGGCGACGGTACGTACCGGCCAGACGCAACTGGATCTTACACCGCAGGTCGAACAGTTGATGCAGCGCGTGCACTCCCTGTTTGAGCAGTACGTGAAACTGCAGCAGTCCTTGAACTACGAGACGATGGCAGCGAGCGTGCGTGCGGATGAGCCCGCCAAACTGGCCGACACAATTGCCGCTAATTTGCAGCTCTCGATCGAAGAGAAACAGCAACTTCTGGAGGTCTTCGATCCGGAGAGCCGGCTGTCCAAGGTAGCTGATGTGCTGGATATGGCGATTGAGAAGTTGAACATGGACCGGACCATTCAGTCGCGAGTGAAGCGACAGATGGAGAAGGCGCAGAAGGAGTACTACCTCAACGAAAAGATCAAGGCGATTCAGAAGGAGTTGGGACGCGGGGAAAAGTCCGAGTTCGATGACTTGAAAAAGAAGATTGAAGCGGCGGGGATGCCAAAGGATGTGTTGGAAAAGTCGCTGCAGGAACTGAAGAAGTTGGAGGCGATGCCTCCGATGTCGGCTGAGTCTACCGTGTCGAGGAACTATCTGGATTGGCTTCTGGCGGTGCCGTGGAAGAAGCGGTCCAAGGAAATTCGGTCGATCGAGCATGCCGAGCAGATTTTGAATGAAGATCACTACGGGCTGGAGAAGATCAAGGAACGCATCCTTGAGTTTCTCGCAGTGCGGCAACTGGTTAAAAATCCGAAGGGGTCGATTCTTTGTTTTGTTGGGCCGCCGGGGGTAGGTAAGACTTCGTTGGGGATGTCGATTGCCAAGGCTACGGGGCGGAAGTTCGTGCGGATGTCGCTGGGGGGGGTGCGGGATGAGGCTGAGATCCGTGGGCATCGCCGGACTTACATCGGGGCGCTGCCTGGACAGATTATCCAGTCGATGAAGAAGGCGGGCACGAAGAATCCGGTGTTCATGCTGGACGAGATCGACAAGATGGCTTCCGACTTCAGGGGCGATCCTGCGAGTGCCCTGCTTGAGGTGCTTGACCCGGAGCAGAATACTTCGTTCCAGGACCACTATCTGGACGTTGAGTACGACTTGTCGCAGGTGTTGTTTGTGGCGACGGCGAATGTTCTGCATACGATTCCGGGGCCACTGCAGGACCGTATGGAGATCCTGCGGCTGCATGGCTATACCGAGGTCGAGAAGCTGGAGATTGCCAAGCAGTATCTGGTGAAGAAGCAGCGTGAGGGCACCGGATTGACGGAAGAGCAGATCGTCTTCGAGGACGATGCCCTGCGGCAGATCATTCGCGGTTACACCCGCGAAGCCGGCGTCAGGAATCTGGAGCGTGAGATCGGTAATGTTTGCCGGAAGGTTGCGCGGCGTGTAGTGAAGAACGGCGCGAACCACAAGGAAGTCATCACTGGCGGGAACATCGGTGAGATTCTTGGCGTGGCGAAGTTCCGTGATTCGATGGCGCATGAGAAGAGCGAGATCGGTCTGGTCACGGGCCTTGCCTGGACGGAGATGGGCGGAACAATTTTGCAGACTGAGGTTCAGGTGCTGGATGGCAAGGGCAAGATGACGGCCACCGGGCAACTGGGCGATGTGATGCAGGAGTCAGCGCAGGCTGCACTGACTTATATTCGTTCGCGCTCGCATCATCTTGGATTGGCGAAGGATTTTTACAAGAACGTCGATATCCATGTGCATGTGCCGGAGGGGGCTATTCCGAAGGATGGGCCGTCGGCTGGAATTACGCTGGCCACCGGGCTTGCCAGTGCACTGACGAAGATCAAGGTGCGGCGCGATATCGCGATGACCGGCGAGATCACGCTGCGGGGCAAGGTGCTTCCGATCGGCGGCTTGAAGGAGAAGCTGCTGGCGGCGCATCGGGCCGGGATCTTCGAGGCGATTGTACCGGAGGACAACCGTAAGGATCTGGCCGACCTTCCGGAACTGATTACAACCAACATGAAGCTCCACTTCGTCGAGGAGATGGATCAGGTGCTGAAGCTGGCGCTGGAGGGTAATCTGCCAGAGTTAAAGGAAGAGTTGCCGGAGGTGCTCACTGCGGACGTGTTGCCTGTACCGCCGATCGATCTGCCTCATCCTGTATCTCATCAGTAATACGCGTTGCTTTAAATACCGAGGCCGAACCCGTGGGTTCGGCCTTGTTGTTTTTTCTGCGCTCTTTATGTGGAGCCATGGTGGATATTGATGTCATTAACGCGGTTATTATCTGAAATGGAACAAGTTGCAAAATAATGGTACGGGCAATTGCAACGGCAACTACAAACAGCAGATCCCTCCTGAATGACAACCCAAAAAAAAGACAAGCAATGGCAACAGTAAATGGGGAGGTTTTTCGACTTGCTCTGCTCGCTAGAATCAGTTGAATGGACAGGCCCAGCATGGTTGAATATTGCCTAGGGCGGATTACTATGTAGCAAACTACTTGACATTCGATGAATAGCAAGCTACATAGGTATAGAACCCTATGCTTGAACTTCGTAATGTCCATAAACGCTACTCCAGTATTCCTGCCGTGGAGAATGTAAGCTTCTCCGCTCGGGCCGGTGAGGTGACGGGCTATCTGGGTCCGAACGGCTCCGGCAAATCGACGACGATGAAGATGATCACGGGGCTGATCGGGATGAGTTCCGGATCGATTCTGTTTCAAGGCGAGCCTATTCAAGGCAACCTGATGGCGTACAAGCAACGGCTGGGGTATGTGCCGGAGGAGCCTTACCTGTATGCGCATCTGAGCGGCGCTGAGTACCTGGTGATGGTAGGGCAGTTACGGGATCTGCCCCGGAAGGTGGCTTCCGAACGCATTGATGGGTTGTTGCGCTCGTTCGCGCTCTATGACGACCGGCATGTGCCGATCTCGGCGTACTCGAAGGGGATGCGGCAGAAGGTGCTGCTGGCTGCGGCCCTGTTGCACAATCCTGAACTGGTTCTACTGGATGAGCCTTTCTCAGGGCTCGATGTAGGATCGGCACTGATTCTGCGAAGCCTAATCGGGGAACTTGCGCGGCGCGGCAAGGTTATTCTGTTCAGTTCGCATGAGCTTGAGACGGTGGAGCGCATCTGTTCGCATATCGTGATTCTGCATCGCGGCAAGATCGTGGCTGACGATTCGATTGAACGGCTGAGGACGCTGATGTCGTTGCCGACGCTTGAAGGAATTTTTTCTCAACTCGCTGTCGATCAGGACACAGCAGCGATCTCAAGACAGATCGTGGACCTGATCGATGCGTAGACCCTACACCGTGGAGAAGCGGCAGTTTCTCGTGCTCTATCGATCGTTCCTGATGCGCGTTATCGATCTGGAACTTATGTCGGCCAATGCAGACACGGCCAGACTGCTTGGACAGTTTGCAGCGCTGTTTGCCGGGATGAGCTATCTGTTTACGTTCTGGCTGATCTTTGCCGGTGGATTTTCGAGAGACTTCTTCTGGAAGATGGAGCACTTCCTGATTGCGACGACGATGGTGGTGGTGAGCTTGTTCTCGGTGCTGTGCTGGGATTCAATCTTTCCCGACAAAGGCGACGTGCTGGTGCTGGCTCCGATGCCGGTGCGGCCGAGTACGCTGTTTCGCGCGAAGCTGGCAGCGTTGATTGCAGCACTGAGCCTGTCGGTAGTTTCGCTGAATATTTTCTCCGGCGTTGTGTGGCCGTTTCTATTTTCTATTACGAACGGCGGCCACTTTATCGGCGTGGTCAGATCGCTGGCTGCTTATTGGATCACGATGGTGCTGGCAGGGCTGTTTATGTTTTGCTGCGTGTTGGGAGTGCAGGGAGTTACCTCGCTGGTGCTGCCGCGGCAGTTGTTTTTGCGACTGTCGGCACTGTTGCAGGTTGCCGCGTTCTTTCTCTTCTTTGGTGTGTACATTCTTGAACCTTCGCTGCAGGTACCGAGGGCTCTTGCACTACCGGAGAATCTGAAGCAACTGACGAGTCTGCCCTCCTACTGGTTCTTCGGATTATTTCAACAGCTCAACGGGTCGATGCTTCCTGAGTTTGCGCTATTGGCGAGACGTGCGTGGGAGGGTTTGGCGGTTGCGATCTGCGGAGGTGTCGCGTCTGTGCTGCTGGCTTACTTTCAGACGATGCAGAAGGTTGTGGAGGAGCCGGATATTATGCCGGGCGTGCATCGAATCGGCTGGACCCTGCGGTTCGGATCGCTGCTGAAGACATGCGTGACTTTGTTCAGTTTCCGCACGCTGTTACGGAGCAGACAGCATAGGGTGCTGCTGTCGTTCTATCTCGGGACCGGTTTGGCGATTGTGCTTGCGTATGTGAAGACGCCGCTTGGACAGAAGAGATTTCTGCATGGCCCGCGAGGTGGTTTGGTGGATGTTGCGCTTCTCGTGGCGAGCCTGTGGACCATTTGCTTCGCGGTGCTTGGCGTTCGCGTCGTGATCGCGATGCCGCATACGTTACGCGCGAACTGGATCTTTCGTATGACTGAGACGCGGAGCGTGCCGGAGTATGTGGCGGCGGTGCGACGGTCTTTGGTTGTGATGGCTCTTGCACCGGTCTGGCTGCTTTTGGCTGTTCTCTTTCTGTTTCGATTGCCTACGTTGCCGGTGGTTGGGCATCTCATCGCACTTGGTCTGGTGGGGATGATTGTGGTTGAGTTTTGTTTGTATGGCTTCCACAAGCTTCCCTTCGCTTGCTCTTACCTGCCGGGGCAGTCGAAGGTGCATGTTGTCTTCTGGGGATTGCTGCTGGTGATAGCACCGTTGAGTGCCGCGAGATTCGAAGCCAGAATGTTGCACCGGCCTTTCAGTTACCTCTGCATCATTGCGTTGCTGGCTATGATTCTAGTGGCGGCTCGATGGCGCACCAACTCTTCGGCTCAATCGGCGGAAGAGCTGGTGTTCGAGGAAGAGTATCCGCCCGAGCTTCTGGCTCTGGGATTGGATGGGCGCTGAGTTTGTCGCAGAGCGTCATTTCGCTGGTGTGAGTCCGGCTGACTGAAAGATCGAACCATGCACAGACAAACCGCGGGTTCTTCGACTCCGGTTGGAGCAAAGAACGCTTCAACCTCCGCTCAGAATAACGATTTTTCAGTTGAGATCAAAGTTGGTTAGAGAATCTATCGATGCGCCCTAGCGGCTGCCGCCGGCGATGGAGGGGATGAGCATGACTTCGTCGCCATCCTGGAAGGCATAGGTTTCGCCGCCGAGGAAGCGGATGTCTTCGTCGTTGACGTAGATGTTGATGAAGCGGCGGAGCTTGCCGTCTTCGCCCTTGATCTGGGTGGAGAGCGCGGGGAAGGTCTGGTCGATGTCGGTGAGGAGGCCGGAGAGGTTCTGGGCGGAGGAGTCGAAGTGCTTGCGACCGTCGGTGTGACGGGTGAAGGCGGCGGGAAGAGTGACTTTGATGGACATTATTTCGTGCTCCTTGTGTTCAGTGAGGCTTAGCATCGAGCGCAAAAGCAGCAGCAGATCCCCTGCGGGGATTACAACCGGAAAAACAAACTGCTGCGGCTAGACTGCGGTGGTAGTGAATTCGGTTTCGTGGATGTCGTCGAGTTCGCGGATGTAGGCGTCGAAGTCGGCCAAGCGCGGGCGGACGGCGCGGGCGTCTAGATGCGTGTAACTGTGGGCGAGAGCGTCGGTGGTCTTGAGGCCATTGCCGGTAATGCAGGAGACGGTGATTTGGTCGCGACCGATGCGTCCATCGGCGTAGAGGCGCGCGGTGACTGCAGTGGTGACGCCGCCGGCGGTCTCGGTGAAGATGCCTTCGGTTTCGGCGAGTTCCTGAATGCCGGAGATCACTTCGACATCGGAGACGTCTTCGGCCCAGCCGCCGGAGTCGCGGATCATACGGGAGGCGGCGGGACCGTCGGCGGGGTTGCCGATGGCGAGTGAACGGGCGATGGTGTTGGGACGCTGCGGGATGACCTCGTCAGTTCCCTGCTTGACCGCGGTGGAGATGGGCGAGCAGCCGGTGGCTTGTGCTCCGAAGAAGCGGACGGGCTTGGCGTCAACCAACCCCAGAGTAATTAGCTCCGAAAAGGCTTTGCGGATCTTGCGGATGAGCGAGCCGCCGGCCATGGGGACGACGACGTTGTCGGGGAGACGCCAACCTAGCTGTTCAGCGATCTCGAAGCCTACGGTCTTGGAGCCTTCGGCATAGTAGGGGCGGAGGTTCACGTTGACGAAGCCCCAGTTGTACTCGTCGGCGATCTGGGTGCAGAGTCGGTTGACGTGATCGTAGTTGCCGTCGATGCGGACGAGGCGCGCTCCGTAGACCAGAGTGTTGAGGATCTTCGCGGCTTCGAGGTCGGAGGGGACGAGAATGGTGGCCTTGAGACCGAGGCGGGCGGACTGCGCGGCGACGGCGTTGGCCAGGTTGCCGGTGGAAGAGCAGCCTACGGTGTCGAAGCCGAACTTGCGCGCGTTGGCGAGAGCGACAGAGACGACACGGTCTTTGAAGCTGAGGGTTGGAAAACAGACGGCGTCATTTTTGACGTAGAGGTTGTTGGCGCCGATGCGATGACCGAGATTTTTTGCGCGGACGAGCGGCGTGAAGCCTACGGGGAGGTCGGGCTGGAAGCCCTCGGGGATGGGGAGGAGTGAGATGTAGCGCCAGATGCTGGCGGGGCCGGCGGCGATGTTTTCTTTGGTGAAGATGCCGCGGGCGGCTTCGAGGTCGTAGACGATCTCGAGGGGGTAGAGACAGTCGGGGCAGGCGGAGAGCGGCTGGTTGCCGTAACGCTTGCCACACTCGTTGCACTTGAGCTCGTACCGGCTACAGGAGTAGTTCATGATGCTCTTTCCGAGGGGAAAAGGGCGATGAGCTTTTGACTTTCTCTTGTGGGGGTGCTACGGGAAAATGAAATACGGGTGCAGGCCTTAATCCGGACTGCGTGCTCCGAATCTCATGTTCCCTGCGGCGTACTGCTTCCCAGGAGAGAGTTGACACCGGTACGCCTTTGTTCTGTCCGGTTGTCGTGGCGTCAAAGGGCTCGTCCCTCAACCACTCTGCATGAAATTCAAATCTGCCGAAGCAGACTGGAATACATCGTTTGTAACACATAAGCGGTATCGCCGCAAGACGTGGTTGTATCGACGGGGATACGCCAGGTGGCGTGTACTGGCTTTGCTGAAACGACGCTCTATGAGAGAGACCCGGAGAATCTATCTATGAATGTTCCGAGTAAGGTGGTTTCGTATCTTTCGTGCGGCTCAGTTGCGGCTGCACTGTTGATAACCGGTTCGTTGGTACTTGCGCAGACCCAGGGGACCACTGCTGCGCGAAAGAGTGGCAGCATCATCCATTCAGACATGAATGCGTCAAAAGATATCGCTGTCGACCATGCCGGTGGCAATGGCGTGCAGGGTTCGACCGGCACTCACAATACAGGGGAGAATCCACTTTTTGAATCGAAGGGCAAGACTGACCTGAAGCAGAATGCCGGGGCATCGAATGTCCAACCTTACAAAGACCCTGAGGACATGACGACGAGATACCGGCCAGGAAACAATAAAACGGCCAGCCAGACGCCATCGAGCAGTTCATCAGGCCCTGCGGATACTCGATCAAAACATCTGGCGGGGGTGAAGTATAGCGACCGCAGTGCTTCTGCGAAGACGGGCTCCAGCAGCACAATCCAGAAGACCGACAGTTCTAGCATCAAGCAGAGGTAGATCGGGATGTAATGGATCATTCGCGGGGGGGGACGATGTCCTGCACGCCCTGAGCAAAGGCAGCAGGATCGAACTCGGTGCGGAGAATCTCGTCGGGGCAGTCGGTGAGGAGGGCAACGCGCCAGTTGCAGACGAAGGCGACGATCTGTCCGGGCTGTGCGGTCTTGATTTCAGAGCAGACGTGCTCGGCGTCGTGGATACCATTTTCTCCATCGACATCGACCAGAACTAAGTCGTAGTGGCGGCCCCAGAACATGGAGATGCCTTCGGCATAGCTGAGGGTTGAATCGACTTCAAATCCGGAGAGAGCGAGAATCCGATCGCGAAGAGGACGTATTGTCTCTCGAGTGCAGATGTGCAGAACTGTTCGTTTTCCTAGTCCGGGGACGTTCATTCGAGCCTGATTTCTTGCAACGATATGAGCTGCTCTGCGATGTCCAATGGTAATTCAGGAGCTGAGTTAGTGTGATGCTTACCTGCCATGGAAGAGTTTCATGCAGGCTCGTAGTTCAGGTTTTGTCCCAGCCATCGTTCGACTTCAGTTACGCTCATTCCCTTGCGTTCGTGATAGTCGGCAACCTGGTCGCGGTCGATCTTGCCAAGGCTGAAGTACCGCGATTCCGGGTGGGCGAAGTAGAGACCGCTTACGCTGGAGCCAGGCCACATGGCAAAGGATTCAGTGATGATCATGCCGGTGTTCGCCTGCACATCGAGCAGACGCCAGAGATTTCCCTTCTCTGTGTGGTCCGGGCATGCCGGATAGCCCGCGGCAGGGCGGATGCCGCGATACTTCTCGTGAATTAAATCTTCGTTGCTCAGACCTTCATTGCAGCCGTATCCCCATTCGTCGCGTGCACGCTTGTGCAGACATTCGGCAAAGGCTTCGGCGAGACGATCGGCGATGGCTTCGGCCATGATGGCGTTGTAGTCGTCATTGTCGGCTCTGAATTTATCGCACAGTTCTTTCAGGCCGATGCCGCTGGTGACGGCGAAGGCACCCATGTGATCGGGCAGGCCAGTCTCTTTAGGTGCGATGAAGTCAGCGAGCGAGCGACAGGGTTCGCTGCCTTCCCTGTTGGCCTGTTGACGGAGAAAGTGGAATCGCTCGAGCACCTTTTCGCGTTTGTCGTCGGTGTAGAGTTCGATGTCGTCGCCTACGGCGCTGGCGGGAAAGAAGCCGTAGACTGCGCGCGCGGTGGTGAGATTTTTTTCGATCATGCGATCAAGGAGCGTGTTGGCGTCGGTGAAGATCTGGCGTGCCTGTTCTCCGTAACTTTCGTTCTCGAAGATGCGGGGGTACACGCCCTTGAGTCCCCAGGCGTGAAAGATCGGCGTCCAGTCAATGAATTCGCGCAGGGCTGCCAAGGGGAAGTTGTCGAGTACACGGACGCCGGTGAACGCGGGCGTGGGCAGATCTTCAGGACGCCACTGGATTGGAGTTCTTCGTGCGCGAGCGGTTTCGAGGGAGACAACCTGCTGAGCTGGCGCGGCGTGAGCTTTGCGGAGCGCCTCATACTCTGCGTTATGCCGCGCGACAAATTCCTCTTTGCCGTCGTCGCTGAGCAGGGTGGTGGTGACGGGTACTGCGCGGCTGGCGTCAAGGATGTGGACAACCGGCTGGCTGTAGTGTGGCGCGATTTTAATGGCGGTGTGCCTGCGGCTTGTGGTTGCTCCGCCGATGAGTAGAGGCAGCTTGAAGCCTTGGCGCTCCATCTCGCGGGCTACATGAACCATCTCGTCGAGCGACGGCGTGATGAGACCGCTGAGACCGATGATGTCTACTTTCTCCACCCGAGCGCGTTCGAGAATCTTTTCGCTGGGGACCATCACGCCCATGTCAATGACTTCGTAGTTGTTGCAGGCGAGAACGACGCCAACGATGTTTTTACCGATGTCGTGAACGTCGCCTTTGACTGTGGCGAGAAGAATCTTGCCCTGCGCCTTGACCACCTGGCCGGACGCTTCGAGCGCAGCTTTTTCGGCTTCCATGAATGGCGTGAGGTGGGCGACGGCCTTCTTCATAACGCGGGCGGATTTAACGACTTGCGGCAGAAACATCTTGCCCGCGCCGAAGAGATCGCCGACTACGCCCATGCCATCCATCAGGGGGCCTTCGATGACTAACAGCGGGCGGCCCAGTTTGACGCGGGCTTCCTCGGCGTCGATTTCTATGTATGTGTCGATGCCCTTGACGAGTGCGTGCGTAATCCGCTCTTCGACGGTACCGCTGCGCCACTCTTCGGCTTTTTTCTCACTTGCTACCGAATCGGTGCCCGCAGTCTTCAACTTTTCGCCGTAGTCCACCAGGCGCTCCGTCGCATCGGGGCGGCGGTTGAGGAGTACATCCTCCACCATCACTTTCAGCTCTGGCTCAATCTCTTCGTAGACTTCGAGCATGCCGGCGTTGACGATGCCCATGTCCATACCGGCGGCGATGGCGTGATAGAGAAACGCGGAGTGGATGGCTTCGCGCACCTTGTTGTTGCCGCGAAAGCTGAAGGAGACGTTCGAGACACCGCCGCTTACCTTCGCGTGCGGAAGGTTTGCTTTGATCCAGCGCGTCGCGTTGATGTAGTCGACGGCGTAGTTGTTGTGCTCTTCCATGCCAGTGGCGACGGTGAGGATGTTGGGGTCGAAGATGATGTCTTCGGGTGGGAAGCCTACTTCGTCTACGAGGATGTGGTAAGCGCGCTCGGAGATGCGGATCTTCTCTTCGAAGGTGGCGGCCTGGCCTTGTTCATCGAATGCCATCACGACTACTGCTGCGCCATACTTCAGAACTGTGGCGGCGTTCTGGCGGAATCTCTCTTCGCCCTCTTTGAGCGAGATCGAGTTGACGATTCCCTTTCCCTGCAGGCATTTCAGACCTGCCTCGATAACCTCCCATTTGGAGGAGTCGATCATGAAGGGGACCTTGGCGACCTCGGGCTCACTGGCGAGCAGTTGCAGGTAGCGCGTCATGGCGGTGACGCCGTCGATCATGCCCTCGTCCATGCAGATGTCGAGGACGTTGGCTCCGCTTTCGACTTGTTGTCGGGCTATGCTAACGGCTTCTTCGTACTTGCCCTCTTTGACCAGCCTGGCGAATCTGGGCGAACCGGCTACGTTGGTCCGTTCGCCAATAATTATGTAGACGCCGGACTGCTGGGTGAAGGGTTGGGAACCGGAGAGACGGAGGGGTTTGCTCTCCTGCGGCTTTGCTTCGTTGGTCGCTTCGTTCGTCCGGGTGACCTCGCTCACGCTGCGACCTCAAGCTGGCGTAGCCTTCGCGGGGCTTTGCCTTCGAGTGCTTTGGCGATGGCGGCGATGTGCTCTGGGGTGTTGCCGCAGCAGCCGCCGGCGATGTTGATGAGGCCTGACTTTGCAAAGTTGCCAAGATGGCGGGCCATGTCTTCGGGGCCGAGATCGAAGCCGGTCTCCGAGAGCGGGTTGGGCAGGCCGGCGTTCGGATAGGCAGAGATGGCTGCGTCTGCCTTGTCGGAGAGCTCTTCGAGGAAGGGATACATCAGGTCGGGGCCAAGCGAGCAGTTGAGACCGACGGAGAGCGGCTTTACGTGTTTGACCGCGTTCCAGAAAGCTTCGGTGGTCTGGGCCGAGATGAGTGTCTCGCCGCCACGGCCTACTGCTGCGGAGATCATGACGGGGAGCTGCTTGCCGCCCTGATCGAAGACCTCGCGGATGGCGACGAGCGCGGCTTTCGCGTTGAGCGAGTCGAAGATGGTTTCAACGAGGAGGAGGTCGGAGCCACCGGCGATGAGAGCGCGCACCTGCTCGGCGTAGGCGGTCTTTACCTGATCGAAGGTTACTACGCGGAAGCCTGCGTCGTCGGCGTCGGGAGAGTTTGAGAGCGAGACGGTGAGCGGGCCGATGGCTCCGGCTACGAAGCGCTGACGACCGGATGCGTTGGCGACGCGGTCGGCCCATTCGCGGCACTGCCGTGCGGATTGCTCGTTGATCTCCCAGGCGAGGTCGCTGAGCATCTTGTCGTCGATGATCTTTTGATAGAACTCGGGGTCTTTGCGGCCGCCGTGTTCGCGGGGATCGTCGACGAAGAACTCGCTCTGGGTGATGCTGGTGGCGCCGAAGGTGTTGGTCTCGATGATGTCGGCTCCGGCTTCGAGGAAACGGCGGTGGATGTCGCAGATCATCTCGGGTTTAGTGAGGGAGAAGAGGTCACCGTTGTTCAGCAGATCTTTTTTGGAGTCCTTGAAACGTTCGCCGCGGATGTCAGCTTCTTTAGCACCATAGGTGCGGATGGTGGTGCCCATGGCTCCATCGATGATGGCGATGCGGTTCTCCATGATCTTTTCAAGAGGATGCGGATTCGCTCTGGTCATGACTATTGGATGTCCTTCCCTGTCTGCGCGGTGCGTTCTCGCTGTGATGCGGAGAGCGGTTCGGGGCTCGTTCGCGGTTTGCGCTTGAACTCTGATCGCCTAGGCGAGGATTTCGGCCTGATCTTTCGCCGAGGTCACAACGTCAGGCAGCTTCGGCGTGGGGACGAGGAGGTCTTCCTTGCGCATGACGAGGTTGGTGGCGTTGAGGCTGGCGAGCTCGAATCCGTGGCCGTGGGTGATGGCGTCGGTGGGGCATGCCTCGACGCAGTAACCACAGAAGATGCAGCGGTTGTAGTCGATGTTGTAGACCTTGGCGTAACGTTCAGCGCTGGAGATGCGTTTTTCTTCGGTGTTGTCTGCCGCTTCGATGTAGATACAGTTGGAGGGGCAGGCAGCGGCGCAGAGGAAGCAGGCGACACACTTTTCGAGGCCGTTCTCGTCGCGCTGGAGCTGGTGCTTGCCGCGGTAACGCTCCTGAAATTTGGCTCCGCGCATGGGACCTTTGCCGTCGGGATAGTTTTCGACCTCGGTGGGCTGGAAGACCTCTTTCAGGGTGATGGTCATTCCCTTAGCGATGGCTGCGACGTCTTTGACGATAGACATATCTTGAGTATACGACGTGAGCGCGGCAGGCTGGAAGCCATGAAGACTGCTGTTACTTTCCTCTTGTGTGTGATTGCCGTGCGTACTGACGCCTGAAGAAGGGCGACATGCTGATGGTTCCGCGAGGTACGCCGCATAAGCGGAGTACAGAGGAGAGCGTGACGTTTTATCTGATCTCGACTACGGGGCCTGTCTAGAGCAAATTCGGAGTTGGTGTAGAGGCCAGAAGAGCAAGCAACAGCAAAGACAAAAGCGGAATGCGGGGATCTCTCCACTACGCGGCTCACGATGAGACTGTGAGCCGCTTCGGTCGAGATGACACCTCTTTTTGTGTGGTGAAGAAAAACTAAAAAAGGCAAAAGCTGTAGTGACGCTGGAGTTGCGTTATTCGATGCCTAGTTTTTTCCAGAGTGCGTCGATGCGGGCTTTGACCTCGGGGTCCATGGTTAGTTCGGCGGGCCAGGGGCGGGTGAAGCCTTCGGCGGCCCATTTGCGCGTGGCGTCGATGCCCATCTTGCTGCCGTAGTTGGGGAGACGGCTGGCGTGGTCGAGTGAGTCGACGGGGCCGAGGGTGAACTGGATGTCGCGCTCGGGGTCGATGTTGTTGGTGGTGCGGAGGGTGACTTCGGCGAGGTCGTGGACGTCGCAGTCTTCGTCGACGATGATGATGCACTTGGTGAACATGGCCTGGCCCATGGACCAGATACCGTTCATCACCTTGCGGGCGTGGCCGGCATAGGACTTTTTGATCGCGACGATCATCAGGTTGTGGAAGACGCATTCGGGCGGGAGATTGACGTCTACGATCTCGGGGAGCGTGAGTTGCATGAGCGGGAGGAAGATGCGCTCGACGGCTTTGCCCATCCAGGCGTCTTCCATGGGGGGCTTGCCTACGATGGTGGCGGCGTAGATGGGGTCTTTGCGGTGGGTGATGGCGGTGAGGTGGAAGACGGGGTACTCGTCATGCATGGTGTAGAAGCCGGTGTGGTCGCCGAAGGGGCCTTCGGTGCGGAGTTCGCCGAGTTGGACGTAGCCTTCGAGGATGTATTCGGAGTGGGCGGGGACTTCGAGGTCAACGGTCTCTGCTTTGACGAGTTCTACGGGCTTCTGACGGAGGAAGCCGGAGATTAAATACTCTTCGACGTCGGGGGGGGCGGGGACTATGGCGGCGAAGGTGGTGGCGGGGTCGGTGCCGATGGCTACGGCTACCTCCATGCGGTCTTCGCGGATGCGGGTGACGGTGGTCTGGTTGAGGGTGTCGAGTGAGGATGCGGCGGCAGTGCCTCCGGCGGTGATGGCCATGAGGTCTACGCGGGCTGTAGCGGCGCTTCTTTCCCAGGTCTCAGAATCGAGACCTGGGGCACCCGGATTTGTGGCGGTCGCGCGGAGGCGTTCGCGCATGTGTTCGGCGGCTACCTTCTGGCGCTGCCAGTGCATGCCGGTGGTGCGAGCGTCGTAGACCTGCATGCGGTACATGCCTACGTTGCGCTTGCCGGATTTGGGGTCGCGGGTGATGACGCAGGGGAGGGTGATGAAGGGGCCTCCGTCCTGCGGCCAGGTTTTGAGGATGGGGAGGTCGAGGAGGTTGACGTCTTCTCCGCGATGGATGACTTGTTTGCAGGGGGCGTCTTTGGCAGCGATGAGTTTCGGGAAGAAGTTGCCTACCTCGGCCAGCATGGGGAGGAGCTTTAACTTATCCATGAAATTGGTTGGTATCGCTGGCTTTATGAGGGCGCGGATGCGGTCGGCGATGGCGTCCAGGGAGTCGGTTTCGAGGGCGAGTTTCATGCGGCGTTCGCTGCCGAACTGGTTCATGAGGACACGGGCGCCGGGGTGGCCTTTAACGTTCTCGAAGAGGAGGGCGGGGCCTCCGGCCTTTGCGGTGCCGCGGCCTAGCTTGGCGGTGCGGTCAGCTATCTCGGCCATTTCGAGGTCAGGGGAGACTTCGGCGGTGATGTGTTTGAGCTCGCCGGATCTTTCCAGTGTCTTGATCCAGTCGCGCAGGTCTGTGTAGGCCAATTGGTTCTCCTGCGGGGCGGGGTATCCCCCTCCCCGTCAAAAAGTGTGCAAAGTCTTCGAATCAGAGACTTTATGGGTGGACTTGCAGTTTGCGTAAAGCTTGCCTGTCCAGTTTAGCCCCATGTGCGCAGGGTGGCTTGTCAAGTTTTCTGTTTTTGGGAGAACAACAGCAGGGGCAAAACGACGACAGAGCAACAGCAAGTCCTCCGCCTTCGGCGAAGGATGACAACAAATAAACACGCGGTACAAACGGAAGGTTAGATTTTGAGGAAGAGGCGTTTGTGCCAGAGGAACCAGTTGGGCAGGAAGCAGAGGATGACGAAGGTTAGGGCGAAGGCTATGGAGGTTAGCTCGGTGGAGTGGCCGTGGGAGAAGTCGTGGATGTAGACCCAGTTCCAGGCTGTGATGGTTTTGCCTGCATTGTGGAGTTTGATCCAGAGCATGGTTTCTACGAAGAGCTCGGAGAGGACGAAGGCCGTGATGGCGTTGGAACCGAAGACCAGCCAGGGCCAGAGTGCGGCTTTGGCGATGCGGCTATTGTCTTGAAGGCGCAACATGTCCACCAGCCAGTAGAAGAGGGCGAGGCCAAGGAGCGAGATGCCGGCGGCGAGGAGGACGTAGGAGCTGGTCCAGAGATTTTTGTTGATGGGGAAGGTGCGGTTCCATAGCTCGCCTGCTGCGACGAAGACTATGCCTGCGATGGCGAAGGCGTTGCGCTTGATGCTTTGCGTGTAGCCGGGTGAGCGCATGAAGACTGCGGTGATGGAGCCGAGGAGCGTGGTTGCGATGGAGGGTAGTGTGCTTAGGAGACCTTCGGGGTCGCGGGTGATTTCGTAGAGGCGGCCCATGTTGATGGTGCGCAGAGTGAAGGCGCTGATGTGCCGGTCGAGCCATGCGGCGAGGTTGCCGGTCTGGTCGAGCAAGGGGACGTCTCGGGTGGGAACGCCGAAGCCTGGAACGGGGACGAACCGCATGAGTGCCCAGTAACCAATGAGAAGCGCGGCGGCGATGGTTGCGAGGGGAAGGATTTTGCGCGTGCAGAGACAGATGAGACCGGCGCAGAGATAGCAGAGGGCAATGCGTGTGAGGACTCCGTAGATGCGTATGTGGGCGAAGTGGAAGTGGGGGTAGGCGCTTATAAACATCTTGATGGCGAAGATGATGGCGGCGCGGCGAAAGAGATGGAGGGCGAGGTTGCGGCGGGTGGCTTGATCCAATCTGCCGCTGGCATTATCCAATCTGCCGCTGGCATTATCTAATCTTCCGCTGGCGCTTTTAGCGATGCGGGATTGGAAGGAGAAGATGATGGACATGCCGACGACGAAGAGGAAGCTGGGGAAGACGAGATCGGTGAGGGTCCAGCCGTTCCATGGGGCGTGATCGAGCTGGGTGTAGACGTGGGCCCAGTCGCCGGGATCGTTGACGAGGATCATGAAGGCGATGGTGATGCCGCGGAGAGCGTCGACCGAGAGAACGCGGGTTGGCTGCGGGGCGGCCTGACTGGGCATGGTGATCATCATCGCTCATAAGAGCCTGTCTAGTCTTTCGATGGCAATGGAGGGGAAAGAAGAACAAGCAACAGCAAAGACAAAAGCGAAATGCGGGGATCTCTCCGCTGCATCGCGCGATGAGACCGCGCGATTCCGGTCGAGATGACGAATCTCAGGTGAGTTGGAACGGATTTAAAACGAGCAACGGCAAAAGCAAATGCAAGAGCAAACGCAAGAGTAACAGCAACAGCAACAGCAACAGCAAATGCAAATGCAAGAGCAACAGCAAAAGCAAATGCAAGAGCAAATGCGTAAAGCAGATCTCTCCACTCCACTGCTCACGATAGAACCTGAGCAGCTCCGGTCGAGATGACAATTCCTATAGTTTTCAGACAGGGTCTCTAAGGGAGCAATTTCAGGTAGCTGGTGTCTAACGGTGTAGTGGCCGCATTCCTCGCTGGGTGCGCAACCTCGAAGTTCGATCGGAGGGTGCGTCTATGTTTGAGAGTCTGGTTGCGTCGCGTGTTGGTACGGTTTCTGCGGAGAAGCGGTGGACTGTAGCTGCTTCGATCGGGTTGCAGGTGGCGGTGGCCGGTGTGGTGATGGTGCTGCCTCTGTTGCATCCGGAGATGTTGCCGTTTCATGTGGAGACGCCGAAGGTGTTGATGCCGCTGATGACGCGGCCTCCTGTGCCGGTCGTGGCGCAAAGAGAGGTTTCCAGTTCGAGTGCAGCGTTGAGTGCAGCTGCACCGAGTGAGCTGCGTGCGGCTATGCTGCCTTCTTTGTTGCCAAGTCTTCATCCGGTTGCTGGAGACCCACCGGTGCCTGGTCCGATTAGTGATGCGATGGGCCGTGCGGACGGAGTGCCCTTTGAGATCGGTGTTGGAACGGGGCCTGCGGTGTCGGTTCGCCCAGTGAGTGTGGGGTCGGTGCGCGTTTCCGAGGGAGTTACGGAGGGGATGCTGCTGGCGCCGATTCGTCCGGCATATCCGGCGATTGCGAAGGCGGCGGGAGTGCAGGGGACGGTTGTTGTCGAGGCGATCATTTCGCGCCAGGGCACGATTGAGAACCTGCATGCGGTGAGCGGGCCGATGATGCTGCAGGGCGCGGCGCTGGAGGCGATTCGAGAGGCTCGGTATCGGCCGTATCTGCTGAACGGGGAGCCTACTGCGGTGCAGACTACGATTACGGTGAATTTTCGGATGGGCGGGTGAGGCGGCACGAGAGCGTACCCCAGGGGCTAAAGCCCCCTCTTTCTCTGCATGGACAAGAGGCCCAAGGCTGAAGCCTTGGGTTACCTAGAAGCCTGGCGGGTGCTCGCTCTCTGTCGATCCGGCTCAGACGAGCGGGACCGCTGAGCCGGTGCCGGTGGGGAGGATTTGCTGGACAACCGGGGATGTGGGCGCGTCGGTGACGTAATCGACGAGGGGATAGCCGGCCTGCTTCCAGCCGTCGAAGCCGCCGCGCAGAGGACGGACGCGGTAGACGCCCATCTTGTGGAGTTGCAGGGCGAGTTTCGCGGAGGTCTCTTCGCTGGGGCAGGTGCAGTAGAGAATGACGTCGC
>JBDTEQ010000074.1:0-17292 GCA_039922475.1 Edaphobacter sp. | reverse complement strand
CTGAGATGGAAGGGCTGGATGAGCCGCCGTTCGACTCGGATTTTGGACAGAAGATTTTTAAGAATGTCTCGAAGAAGTCGTGGGGCGAATGGGTGGAGCGGCAGAAAATGCTGTTGAATGAGTATCGACTGCAGCCGTGGACGCGAGAGGCGCAGGAGTTCCTGGTGGAGCAGATGAATGACTTTTTCTTCGGCGAGGGTGGGGCGCTACCTAAGGAGTATGTGGCGCCGAGCCACTAATTGCGCGGCTGCGTGATGGGCCACGGAACGGCTTCGGTCGTGTACACTTAGGACTGTAGAATACCCCGCCGTCGTCTACCTGGACGATGTGCAAACCATAGTCGGGACGTGGCTCAGCCTGGTAGAGCGCACCCTTGGGGTGGGTGAGGTCGCTAGTTCGAATCTAGTCGTCCCGACCATTTACTTTCAAGAGTCTGTTTATGTAGATGAGGCCTCGCGCGGAGTGATTCGCCGAGCATTTTTTCTGTGCCTTGTTCGGAGGAAGCCTTGCTTAAGGGTGACAGGAGGCTGATGCCTGTGAGGTCTTCGCAGACTTGCCAGAGGCGGGACGCGGCGAGAATGTCGAGTGCCTGGGGAGCGATCTTTGCTTTGCCAACTTCTTCGCCTCGCATCTCCTGAAAGCCCTGTGGTCCATAGTAGCCGCCGTCTTCTGCGTTGGGAGAGGTGGCGGCGTAGAGCGTGGGGAGCGCACCTTCTGAGTCGGTGTTGAGGACGATGCCGATGGTGTGACCGACAAGGCTGCGCAGAGTTTTTTCGATGGGAGAGTGGTTGCCGGTACGGAAGAGGTTGGTATCGGCTACGCCAGGATGCGCGGCGATGGACATGATGCGGGAGTTTGCGTCGCGCAGGCGGCGGTCGAGCTCAAAGGCGAAGAGGAGATCGGCGAGCTTGGACTGCTGGTAGGCGCGCATGGGAGAGTACCTGCTTATGGACTGCAGATCGTTGAAGTTGAGCTGGCCGCGTTTGTGCGCGATGGAGGCGATGGTCACGATGCGCGGCCGATCGGAGGATTCAACGGATTCGGCGGCGGCTCGCTCGAGTGCGGGCATGAGGAGAGCGGTGAGCGCGAAGTGGCCGAGGACGTTGGTACCGAACTGAAGTTCGAAGCCGTCGGCCGTCTCGAGGCGTTTGGGAGGAGCCATGACACCGGCGTTGTTGATCAGGATGTGAATGGGACGATCCTCGGCTAACTGCTTTTTCGCGAAGTCATGTACGGAGGCGAGAGAGGCAAGGTCGAGGATGGCAAGTTCTGCGTGCGAGCCTGGAGCGTCGGCGTCGAGGCGTTCGAGAGCGTCCTGGCCGCGTTGACGATCACGGCATGCGAGGATGACATGGGCTCCCTTGCGGGCAAGCTTGAGCGCGGCGTGATAACCGATGCCGCTGTTGGCACCGGTTATGAGAACGCGCTTGCCCGCGAGAGACGGGATGTCGGCTGCTTTCCAGGACTTGCTCATACCCATATTTGACGTTGGCGGGCATGGTTAAAGATGCGAACTATTTCTGTTGCTCCGGTTCATTTGCACCAAGGTTGTGGCAGGCGTTAGGCAGTTCAGCCTCACTTCTATATCGGACGAGAATTTTAATGCTGGGTTAAGAATTGGTTGACTACCTGTACGTACTTGCCGGGTTCTTCGTAGGAGGGGAGGTGACCGCTTTTTTCGAAGACTACGAACTTTGCTCCGGGAATTGCTTTGTAGATGTTCCATGCGGTGAGCGGAGTGACGTTCATATCGTAGCGGCCGGTGATGACGAGAGTGGGAAAGTTGAATTTGGGGAGCGCTGCGGTGAGGTCGAGTGACCGCGTAGCTCTTTGTACCGCTGCGCCGGTTTGAGGAGTGGCACCGAGGTCTTTGGCTCCGGCGAGATAGGCGTCGCGATTCTGCTCGCTGTAGAAGAGCATGCGGAAGTGGTTGCGGATGCCCTGATCGGCAGGGTTGGTGCCGGGCGGAGGGTTTCTTTCGCTGGCGGCGATCTGTTCGAGAACGTCGGGGAAGACGTCAGGGAGGACGCGGATGATGTCTTTCCATGCCGGTGCGGCGGAGTCGCTGAGGATGAGCTTTTCTATGTGTTCGGGGTGGGCAGCGGCGTAGGCCATGGCGAGCAGACCGCCGTAGGAGTCGCCCGCGAGATCGAATTTTTGAAAGCCGAACTTGGCGCGGATGGCGTCGAGGTCAGCGACCTGAGCGTCCATGCCGAAGGATGCATTGGGGCTGACGCGCATGGATCTTCCGGTGCCGCGCTGGTCGTAGAAGATGACCTGGCGGCTGCGAGCGATGCGAGGCCAGGTGTCGTTTTGCAGCATGTAGACGTGGGAGAGACCGGGGCCTCCGTTGGCTATGATGATGGGTGTGGCGGAGCCGGCTGCGCCGAAGGTTTCGTAATAGAGGTCAACGTCTGGAGTGGGTACGGTGCCTGTAGTGGCGGGCTTCGGTAGAGCAATGGCCGAGGTCGTGACGAGGATGAGGGCGGCGAAGAGTTTGTGCATGGCTTCCTGATGGTCGAGGTTTGAAGGCTTAAAGCTTTATAGCATCTGATTTGTATCCGGTGAGTGGACGGGGTTCCGGCTTAGGAGCGTTTGCAGGCTACTTGATCTGTGCGGCGAACCTGCTAACCTTAAAGAGTGCTGATTACCCCGATCCAACTCGTTGATGAGCCGCTGGAGTTCAATGAGATTCTTGCTCCCGGAGTGCTGGATTACGCCTCCGATATTCGACAGGTGAGCCCGTTGCCGGTGAACGGCGTGGCGGATCTGTTGGTCGAGCATCGCAGCTCGAACTCGCATGTAAACGACATTCGGCTGCGTGCGCATTATTGCGCGGACTTCGAGATTTTGTGCGCCCGGTGCGTTGATCCGGTCGCGGTGCCCCTGGAGGGAGATTTTGACCTGATCTTCCGGCCGGAGAGCGCGGATGCGGACGCCGGAGAGCGTTCTATTACAGCAGATGAGACCGAAATCGGGTATTATCAAGAGAGCGGTCTTGTGCTGGAGGATGTAGTGCGGGAGCAGGTGTTACTCTCCCTGCCGAGTCGCACCCTCTGTACGGCGGACTGCAAGGGGCTTTGCCCGCGTTGTGGTCAGAATCTGAATCAAGCAAGGTGTTCGTGCGACGAGGCTCCAGTCGATCCGCGATGGAATGCGCTTGCGAGTCTGGGAAATCTGACCGACAAGCTCGAGTTGAAGCACTGAAGATCAAGTTTTTGCCGCGTGTTTGTCTTGCGTGAACGCCGCGGCCGATTGAAAGGGACACTGCAATGCCTAATCCGAAACGGCGCCACTCGAAGCAACGGACTGCCAAGCGCCGCAGCCATGATTTTCTAACGCCAACCGGCCTCTCCGAGTGCCCGAACTGTCACGAGCGCAAGCTGCCTCATCGCGCCTGCAAAAAGTGCGGGACGTACAAGGGCCGCGACGTTCTTGTAACCAAAGAAGCCAGCTAATCTGCTTATTGAACTTTAACTTTGTTGTACTCTGTTGATCCCTGCTGATGCCGACTGACATCGTTGTAGACGCGATGGGTTCCGACAAAGCCCCCGAGCCTGAGGTTCGCGGGGCTGTACTTGCTGCACGCCAGTTTGATGTGCGCGTGCACCTGGTCGGCCCAGAAGACAAGCTGCGTCCGATCCTGCGCCATGCGTTGCGGGGACAGCGGTTGCCGGTGTTCATCGTGCCGGCCAGCGAGTGGATCACAATGGAGGACAAGGCCGCGCAGGCGGTTCGGTCCAAGCGCGATTCGACCATGCGGGTTGGGTTGAAGATGGTCCGCGAGGGGCGGGCCGCTGGGTTTTTTACCGCCGGGAATACAGGCGCGGCGATGGCGACCGCAAAGATGGTTCTGGGGATGCTCTCCGGTGTCGACCGGCCGGCGCTGGCGCAGATTCTGCCCACGGTGAACCGCGTTCCTTCGCTGCTGCTGGATGTCGGAGCGAATGTGGATTGCGATCCGGATAACCTGGTTCAGTTCGCGATGATGGGGCATATGTATGCCAAGAATATTCTGCGGATCAACAATCCTCGGGTTGGGCTTCTCTCGATCGGGGAGGAGGATTCGAAGGGGAATGCGCTGACTCGCGATACGCTGCCGCTGCTGCGTGCGTTGAAGGGGATCAACTTCAAGGGCAACGTGGAAGGGCGCGACCTGTTCAACGGACAAAGCGATGTGGCGGTGTGCGATGGGTTTGTCGGCAATGTAGCGCTGAAGGCGATTGAGGGCACGGCGCAATTGTTGAGTGCTTCACTGCGTGAGTCGCTGAAGTCGACGGTGACGTCCCAGGTTGGGGCGCTGCTTTCGCGCAAGGCGTTTGCAGAGTTCAAGAAGCGACTGGATTACTCGGAGTATGGCGGTGCAGTACTGCTGGGTGTGCGGGGAGTTTGCATCGTGGGGCATGGATCGTCGAACGAGAAGGCGGTAATGAACGGCGTTCGCGTGGCGGCGGAGTTTGCGCAGGCTGAGGTGAACTCCGGGATTGAAGCGGCGCTGCGAACGTAAGAGGTTTGGTTTGGAGACGAGAAAAAGCCCTGCTTTATGCAGGGCTTTTTGTGGAACTGAGATGAGGTTAGCGGGGGATCGAGGTGAGTTCGGCTGGGTCGACGTTGACGAAACGACCGTGCTGGCCCTTGTCCTGGAAGCGGACGATACCGCTGACCTTGGCGAAGAGGGTGTCGTCTTTGCCGCGGCCTACGTTCGCACCGGGCTTGAGCGGGGTGCCACGCTGACGGACGATGATGCCTCCACCGAGGATAGTCTGGCCGCCGAATACCTTGACGCCGAGCCGCTGGGCGTTTGAGTCGCGACCGTTTTTAGAAGAACCTAAACCTTTTTTATGTGCCATTCCATTGCCTCTTTCGCGCTATAAAAAACCAAAGAAATCTTTTTTGAAGAGCGGTTATTTCGACTCTTTAAAACTCTTGCCGTTGACGAGGATCTCGTTGATCTTGACCTCGACGAAGTTCTGGCGGTGACCCTGCATCTTCTTGTACTGCTTCTTGCGCTTGAGCTTGAAGACGAGAATCTTGTCGCCGCGGCCTTCTCCGACGACGGAGGCGAGAACTTTGGCGCCTTTGAGGTCTGACTCGAACTTGCCCTCTTCACCACTGACGGCGAGGATGTCGGAGAACTCAAGTTTGCCGTCTTTGTGGGCGGTAGTTTCGATCTTCAATTGCTCGCCGGGGGAGACGAGATACTGTTTGCCGCCGGTGCGGATGACTGCGTACATGGCTAAAACCTCAAGCGTGCGCTGTGGGGCGCTGACCGCTTTCTTCCAATAGATTGTGCTGCATGGGGAGCAATGGAGGTCGATCGGACAAACCTGTCGTTCCCGCAACCCTTGAGATGGAGACACAATGGGCTACAGCGCCAAACTTAATGAGTGTACCGTTTTCCCGGTGGAGGGTCAACGTTTTGTCGGGCTTCGCTCGTGGGGCACAGTTTGAGAAAAGAATGACGAGGGCTAAAGTCCCATTTGTTCGAAGATGTTTTTAACACGCCTTGAACTTCCAGATGGATAAGAAAGTAAACGTGGTGGCTGAGATCTGCGGATGGGCCGAGCCTCGGTCGCCCTATCCGGGGTGCTTCCGCTCTGCTGAGGTGGAGTACAGGGGCAACCGAAACGATTGAAACATTGCCTTTGCTTTTTAAATCTTCAAAAAAACCAGCAAAACCACCTGTCAATCCCAGGAACCTCCTAAATCAATCAAAATAAACGAAATAGAGCTGATGTTTTAGTTAGGCACAGTCCGGTAAAATAGTAGTAGTGGCAAAAAGAGAAACACGCATCCGCCAGCGATCTTCTTTCTTTGTAGTATTTTGTGGCTAACCTATTTGTATGCAATACTTTGGCGACATAGGCCCAGCTAATCGCCATCTTCTGGGTAGCCGTAGAGCGATGGAATGTCTTCCGCAACACCGAGTGGGAGCAGGAGCTCCGCGCCGCCCACTCCCTCACCCTCAACAAACTCCCACCAAAAGTGCGCGCCGTACTGGCCCTGCCCGTCACCCGGCAAAAACAGCTCATCGCCGACCGCAAGAAACTGCTGGCCGCCAGAGCTGCCGCAAAGAAATCCTGAAATTTAGTAGCTGCGCTGATACATGCGCGAGATGCGGTCGTGCCAGCCCAGACCGTCATCATCCAGCCACGCCCACAAAAACCCGATCCCCAGCGGACAAGCAGCCAGAACAGTAGCCAGAATGCGACGGCGCATGGCACTCCGCGTGGGATTGTCGTCCGCAAAACTACAAAGCGCAATGCGCGCATACCGCATCCCAGGCGTAGCTTCGGAGAAGGTGAAGAACAGAAGCTGATACAGCAGAGTAAGCACCGCAAAGGTCACCACAGCGCCAATAGCACCAGTCTGCAGCGTCATATAATTTCCAGCCGCATGACCAGAAAGCCTCCCGACCGCGACCGCGAAGACGGCAGTAAAGGCAAGCAGAGCAGCCATGACGATGCAGCCATCCACAACCGAAGCCATCAAACGCAGGCTGAAGACCGCTGTCTGCGGAGAAAACACCGGCTGGAATGGCGCCTCAGGGGTCTCAACCGGAGCAGAGACCGGATGCGCAGCAAGCAGGATAGAAGACCACTCAGGTACCGTCGATTCGACTATCGGAGCCCTCGAGATCTGCGCCGCCTCTACCTCGAAGATGCGGAGCTGCGCCGCCTCCGCCGCATGATCGGCCTCTTCGCGCAGGGGCCCCTCGGCCAGCCTCGGACGAGCCTTCCGGGGAGCCACAAGCTGACGCGGAAACTCGATTAGGTTGGCAGGAATATCGACTGGAGCGCTGGCGTCCTCAAATGTGGGGGACTGGCGGAAAGCAATCTCATCATCGAGCGCCAGCCACTCCTCCTCGTCGCGCGCACTCTCCGTCTCAAGAGATGACGGCAAACGCCCTGAGGGAGAGGGAAGCTTCGGACCGGGTTGCTCCGCATCGTAGAGCCAGACAGCAAGCTGGGAGTCGGCAGACTGTGGGTCAGCCGGTGTGAGGTCAACCAGCGATTGCGCAGTAGTTGCCTCCACAGTCGACTGGGTCAGCGCCATCCGATCAAGCTCCGCGAGGAGCTGATATTGGACATCTGCTACGGCCTGAGCGTTGAGAACCGCCACTTCAGCCGCAGCTTCCGCCTCATGGATTGCCGTCTCGGCCTGAGCTGCCAGAAAGGCTCGATAGCTCTGCGAGTTGGCATAGCGCTCGGCAACAGCTGCGGCAATGCGCGAGGAACGTGTGTTGGCAGAGGCAGATGGTTTGGTGGTTGAAACCGGGGTACCCAGACGTTGCATGCGTCGGGCTCGATGAGCCGCCAGACGCTGGGCTACCTGCTCCTTCAATGCAAGGGGTGTGGCGGCTTCCGCTTCAGCCGATGCTTCGTCCAGTGGTAACAGGTCGCGCTGTGCAGAACTCATGGCACTCAATTCCAAACTCGCTTCCGTAAAATCGTTTAGCCTCAAAGGGTGGTACGTCTGACAAGCTTCGAAACGAACCAACAAAGTGTAACTGTACTTTGGCAGCGTCGTCTGCCTCTCCGGATGTTACAGCCCGGCAATGGCGACGAGGTACGCACAACACAAAAAGGTCCCTCGGAAAACCGAGGGGGAAGCATTGTCAGGAACCCTCTGAAGATCCTTTACCTCTTGATAACTATCACGGCGTTCGTCGCAAGTCATCCACATTTGCTTGCACAGCCGGTGACGACTCAAGCAACTCCTGTAGCTGGACTGCCTGATGCGCCTGGGCTAGCACGTTATCCCCAGGCCCAGGTTCTCCCGCCGGTTGATGATACGACAGCGGTAGAGATCGAATCGGACACCCAGTCGAAGCTGGGGAGTCGCTATGTATTGGATGGCAATGTGGTGATCGCGTATCGCGACCGCATAGTGAAGGCAGACCATATCGAGTACGACACGGATACGGGTGAGCTAACGGCTAACGGGCATCTGCATGTTACGGGAGGCACGAATCATGAAGACGTTCTCGCCAGCCATGGAACGATGAACCTGAACAAGCAGACGGGGAGGTTCTATGACGTCACAGGGTCTGTTGGATTGAAGAACTCGGGACACAGCATGACCTACGCGAGCAGCAATCCCTTCCTGTTCACGGGACGGATGGTGGTAAGGACGGGTCCTCAGGAGTATGAGATTTATGACGGAACGTTGACTTCGTGCCAGTTGCCGAATCCGGACTGGATGCTCTATGCCGGCAAGTTCACGGTCGATAGCGAAAAAGCAAAGGCGCAGAACAGTATCTTTCGGATCGTGAATATTCCGCTACTGTATCTACCGTATGTGACGCATCCTGTCGACTCCGAAGGGCGGCAAAGCGGCTTTCTAATTCCAACTCCTGGCTACTCTTCGACGAAAGGATTCATCTTCGGCGAGGAATACTACTGGGCAATCAACCGAAGCACCGACCTGACGGTGGGAGCGGAGTACTTCTCGCTGCGAGGGTGGGCGCAATCGGCATCGTTTCGATACAAGGGGCTTGGCAACGACTTCGCGAAGGCGAGGTACAGTGGACTGCTGGATCGCGGAATCACGACGAACGGCGTTTATCTCAACCAGGGTGGTGAAGATGTAACGTTCTCGGGCCGACGTGACCTTTCACATCAGACACGGGTAGTGGGCGATATCGAGTATTTGAGTTCCTACCCCTATAGGGAGGCATTTGCAGAGAGCTTTAGCCAGGCAGTATCGAGTGACATATTGTCCATCGTCTATGGTGTTCACTCCTGGGATGGATACGAGGTCACGGGACGAGCGGATCGGTACCAAGGACTAAAACGAACGGCAGTCGCGTCTACGCCTTCGACGCCTGCAATTCCTGAGCAGCAGGTGAGAATTTTCCATGCACCGTCGCTTGAATTTAGCAGCACAGAGCATGAGATTGGAGCGAGTGGATTGCAGTGGAGCCTGACGGCCTCGCAGGCAGGATTGTCGCGTGTGCAGCCAAACTTCTCGACTGGTGGGTTGACGCAGCGATTGGATTTTCATCCCGAGATTGCGTATCCCCTGAAATTTGACGGATGGCGAATGCGGACGTCAATTGGTGCGCATGAGACCGCGTACAGCAGGAGTCGGGAGGCAACCCCAACTTCGGGGGGAACACCAATCGAGCTGTCGACCTCTCTAAATCGTGCTGATGTGGAGGTGGAGGCAGACCTTCGGACTCCTGTTCTGGAGAGGATCTTTGCTTCTAAGGAGTTAGAAAAGATATTGGGAAGCGACGTCAAACACACGATCGAGCCGGAAATTACATACCGGTATGTTGCGGGTGTGAACAACTTCCTGAACGTACTTCGTTTCGACAATGTGGACATTGCGAGCGACACGAATGAACTCGAGTATGGGGTCACGCAAAGGCTCTTTCTGCGACCTCTTAAGAGCAGATCATGCGTGGAGAGTAACATCTCGGGAAATCGGGATCAGGATCCAGATTACGACCAGGGAAGAGTGGAAGAGAATAAGAGTCGTGACGCAGACCCTGACCAGCCGAAGTGTGGTATTCGCGAGTTGATCAGCTGGCGACTGACGCAGAAGTATTTCTTTGACGAGACGTTTGGCAACGCCATCATCAAGGGACGGCGAAATATCTTCGATACGACATTGAATTTTTCTGGAATCGCGTTTTTGACCGAGCCACGAGCTATTGCGCCCCTAGTTTCGCGGCTTCGGATACGAACGTCGGAACATCTGGATCTTGAGTGGGATTTCGACCTGGATACCGGAGCGAAGAAGTTTACGTCTAACAATCTGCTGATAGATGTGCATGAGAACAATATCTTTGCCGGATTGAGCTATGCGGAGCTGAATGCACCAGGTCGGTTTTTCACAGAGGGGGTCAGGTCTTCGGTATCCAATTTCAATCAATTGAGACTTCTGCTGGGGTATGGATCGCCAACAAAAGCGGGGTTGGGAGTAGCGGCGAATGTTGGGCTTGACTTGCGTGCAGGAGATTCGGGGCTGGTGCAATATGGAGCTTTGCAGGGCTCGTACAACTGGAACTGCTGCGGATTCAGCGTAGAGGTTCGCAAGTACGAACTCGGCTCGGTGCGCAATGAGACATCGGAAAGATTCAACTTTACGTTGTTGAATATCGGGACAGCCGGCAATCTAAGGCGCGCAGCGAGCCTGTTTTGAGTGTCTTCCAAGGGAATCGTTGTACGATGAAAATCGCCGCTGCGTGAGATAATCGAGGTATTGTGCCTACCGTTGTAAAGTCCTTCCGCTCCCTCATCTTCGCTTTCACATTGGCGGCTATAGGCTGCCACGCCCAGACTCCCACAGATGCTTCCGGGAAGCTTTCACCGGATCTTGCTCGGCGGGTCGAGGTATTGATCCGCTCGAAATCATCCATTCCGCCTGACTACGACATACAGATCGGTTCGCGAGCAAAAAGCGAGGTTCCCGGCTTCGATGCAATCAGCGTGACCTTTACAGCCGACGGAAAGACCAGCAAACCTCTGACATTTCTGCTTTCGACCGATGGCAAGACCCTGGCGCAGTTCAACAAGTACGACATCAGCAAGGACCCGAAGCTTCTAGTGAGTGGAGATGGAAGGCCGTCTCGCGGCGGCCCGGCGAATGCGCCGGTCTTGATCGTTGGCTTCGATGACCTCGAGTGCCCGTACTGCGCAAAGATGCATGAGCAGCTCTTTCCTGCACTGACAGAACGATATAAAGATCAGGTTCACATCGTCTATCGAGATTTTCCGCTGGATCAGCACCCGTGGGCGATGCGTGCAGCGATTGACGCAAACTGCCTCGCTACGCAGAGCCCGGCTGGCTACTGGAACCTTGTGGACTACATCCATGCCCATGCCGGTGAGATGGGTGGTGCCGACAAGAGCCTGGCTAAGGCGAACGATACGCTTGATTCGCTGACTCGCGACGAGGGAAAACGACAGAAATTGAACACCGACACACTGAACGGGTGCATTACCAAGCAGGACGATACGGCAATCAAAGAATCCATAAAGCTGGGCGAATCCCTGGGAGTGGATTCAACGCCGGCACTCTTTATCAATGGAGAAAAGATTGAAGGCGCTCTGCCGCTGGAGTACGTATACCGTATGATCGATAACGCACTGATTGCCTCGGGCCAGACGCCGCCACCACCGCCGCCGGCCCCCATTCAGGCACAGCCTCAAACCCCACCGGCGACGAAGCCCGGCAATTAGCAAGAATGCAGGAGATTTGAATGCGGGAGATGCAGGACGTTCCGACATTATTGACCGGCACCGATCGACCTTTCACTATGCTCTCCCTTCGTCAGGCTTCTATCCCTGTCGCACTCATTCTGGCAGCCGGGTTCGTATCAGTTGTCGGCTGCAATCGGGGCCATAGCGCCGACGTGGTTGCCACTGTAAATGGTCACGCAATTATGCGGACAGAGTTGGACAAAGGCTACCAGGCACAGCTTGGCGATTCTCCTCAGCAAGGGCAGCTTCCACAGGAGCAGGCTGATTCCTTACGGTTGAATGTATTGCGCGAACTGATTGACGAAGAGATCGTCCAGCAGCGTGCTGCCAAAATGAATCTTACTGCTACCAATGAGGAAGTCGAAGCCAAGTTCGCAGAGATGAAGGCGCCATATACAGAGGAACAGTTTCAAGAACGGTTAAAGGCGAGCAATCAAACTGTTGATGATCTGAAGCATGCTCTGCGACGAAACCTCACGATCAACAAATTGTTAAATAAAGAAATCAACTCCAAGATCACTGTGACGGACGCCGATGTGGCGAACTATTACAACCAGCACAAGGCCCAGTACAATCTGATAGAGACGCAATACCACCTGGCACAGATTCAGGTCACCGACCAGCCATCGACACAGCCAGGAAACTTGCAGAACAGCAAGGCAACTAACGATCAAGAAGCAAAAAGAAAGATCCAGGCGTTGAAGAACAGGCTGGACAGCGGTGAGGATTTTGGCACACTCGCGATGAACTTTTCCGAGCAGCCTGAGACCGCGCCGAACGGCGGAGACATGGGTTTTGTCGGTGAATCACGGATGCATTCCGACCCCACAATCTTCAATGTAATCACGAAGCTGAAGCCGGGCGAGATCACCGATATCCTCCCAATCCTCGATCCTCAAACCAAGAAGCCGGTCGGATATGCGATCTACAAACTGCTCTCGCGCGATCCTCCGGGCCAGCGCGATCTCAACGATCCACGGGTACAACAGGCGATTCGACAGCAGTTGCAGCAAGGCCGATCACAACTGTTGAAGAGTGCCTACCTGGAGATGGTGCACGATCAGGCCAAGGTGGAGAACTTCTTCGCCGAACAGATATTCAAGAACGACGCTCACTAGAGCAAATCTCTCAATGGTGTGTAGCCGCTTGACAGCAAGGCGGGATCCTCCCCAGGGGCACCCCCCCCCATTGCCCGGCTGCAAGCCGTTTATATTCATCATCTTACGAGACGGCATCCCTTGTAAAATAGTCATAACAAATGGGTTGCTGCTAAATTAGCCTATATCAATAACTTAGCCCCGGAGGATGGCCGGGGCTGCTTTGTTTTCGATCTATATATCCAGTATAGCGGATGGAGTGGAACTAATACGCCAAGTGGATATCGTTGATGAGCAAGGGTTTAGATAGTTTCGGGGCTTGACATGCGATTTCTTGGCTGAAAACGCAAAAAAAACTTATAAAATACTGATTATAAATAGGTTCCACGCCTGGAGTGTTAGCTACAAGCTCGATCTTCTCTAAACTCCTGGTATTTCATAGAGCAGCGGCTTTTGCGAGGCTATTTAGGGGAGGGCCGTGGCTAACGCTGTGGTTGTGCTGTGGTGCGATGTGACTGGCGTAGCGGCAGGGGGAAGGTACTTCTTGTACACGCTGATGTGGAAACAGGCCTGCTGAAACTCCTCTTCCACGTCGACCTTATTCTCCTGTACGAGGGGCAACAGATAAGCGCGAAGCCACGCGATCTCGGTGAGAGAGAGGCCGTGCTTGGCGATGTCGATCGCCTGACCGGTGAGGTGGGGAGAAGCGATATCCCCTTCCGCAGGGGCCGCGTTTCCATTGATGTGTATCAGGTGCTGCTGGAATTCAACCGTACGAACGGCAGAGTTGACCTGCAAGGGAGTGTGGAAATGGGCATAGTGTGCGCGAGCCAGGGTGGCAAGAAACTGTGCGGTCCAGGGGCGACAGTAGCGACGATTTACAGGGAGCCGCTCGTCGATCTGCAGAGCGCTGTCGGCTGGAAGAGGCACAAGCAGGCGTTCACCGCGCATGTCGATGAGGTCCTGATCACTCTGAATGCGAGTCAGTCCTTCGCGGTCGGCAACCTGATTTTGACGAACGAGTATCTCACGAGAGCCCCTAAGCGGAGGAGGAACGACGAGACGGCCACGCTTGTTGTAAAGCGAAGGCTGGATGACAGGTGAGTATGCGGTCCTTTCGATGCGGGAAGGGCTCGACGGTGGGTTGCGGCGGCCTTCGCCGATAGTGCGCGAATGGTGGCGACGCGAGAAGGATCTGTTGGTGACATGGCGCCTGGATCGGACGATCCTCGTGGTTGATCTATGACGGGCGGAACTATGACGAGCGCAACTCGCTTTGTGAGCAGAGCGATGCGTGGGGCGGGCGAAACTGCTGCCGGGAAAAAAGCACAGGATTGCGAGCGCCAGAAGGGCCGGGATGGGAGCGTTCAAACGCATCATGATTTCGGAGGCGCGGAAACGCCAGAGCACCTTCTACACTAAAAGCCAAGTGAGCGAAGAGTAAGTGATCAGATCGGTTCTGTGTACTGGTCGATTAACAGATTGATGGCAATCGTTGAGAGCAATGATTATTTTTGCCGACTGACCCAGAAGAGTGTCAATGCATCGATCCCCGGGCCGAAGGTAATGATCATCAATGAAGTCGCGGGTTCCGGTGGCGATGCCATGCCTTGGCTGTTCCATCAGGAGAAGGTTGGGACGCTGGTTGGAAAGAGGACGTGGGGTGGCCTTGTTGGCATTGGTGCGATACCTGTGTTGATGGACGGGGGCACCGTCACTTCGCCGAGCTTCGGTTACTTCTCGCCGGAAGGTAAATGGCAGATCGAGAACCACGGCACCGATCCTGACATCGTCGTCGAACAAGATCCAAAGGCTGTGAGCGAGGGACACGATCCGCAGTTGGAGAAAGCGGTGAGCGTGGCGATGCAGGAGCTTGCGCAACATCCAGTGCCTGAGCCGGTAAAGCCGCCTTATCCGAACTATCACAAGAAATAGGAACAATGCGTCTGCTCCGCATTGTTCCTATTTTGCGGAGACGACCGGTGTTTCGGTGTGAGCCTGAACTAGCCATTTACCCGATTGGCGAACCCAGACCGTGATGGCGTTGTTGTCATTGTTTTTCAGTTGAGGTTTTTCTTCGGTGCCGCAGTTAAAAGTGTTTACGACATGATAGGCAGTAAGTGCGGAGTTAGGTGAAAGAATGCGAACTTGCAAGTCACGCAGTTCGTAGGACTCGAGTTTGCAATGCTTGAGGGTGACCAGAAGAGCGTCGACTGCCTGAATATGATTGTCGACGTCGACGAAATCTTTCGCGAACAGACTGCGGACAGTGGCGAAGTCGCCTTCAGCCATGGTGGTCCAAAGATGTTGCTCCAGATTAACAATCTCGACCGGAGCCGGAGGGGTGCCGGGTGATTGAGCATGAAGCAAAGTCAGCGACAGCGCCGGGATTGCGAACATCAGGAAAGGACGCATGGAGACTATGTTAGCGTCTGGCTTCGTTTTTAGGAGAGTTCTTTAGTTGGTGGTGGCGGCTTCCCTACTCTGCGGATGGACGCGCCGACGATAGGGGTTTAAATGATTTTGAATAAAATGATGTGTTCTGAATTTGTCCTAGCTCTATTATGAGGATTGGGTCCGGAAACACGCCACATGGATCTTGTTGCATGGTAAAGAGATATGTGGTGCATGGGCTTGACAAGAATCTCTGAAGAGACGGATTTCGGTTGCCTTGCAGACTTGAGGGCGGTTTCGGCGTCTTACAGGTAGTTACGGTAACCGGACTGGAGAATGTGTGCATTTAATGTGGTCTAAGATGCGGATTTGTGGTGTTTTGCTGGTGGGAGCGATGGTGTTCGGGCCGCTTGTACATGCGCAGACACCGAAGTCGAAGAGCAGGGTTCTGGTAAAGCCGACGATGGCGGTGTGGACGCCGGAGGTGCAGAAGACGCTGGGCGTGTCGGCGGAGAACTTCAATGCGGAAGGTTTGAACAAGCTGACGAAGATGCAGTTGTTTGCTTTGATGACTTCTGCACGCCCCGATCCGAGGAAGCAGGTTTTGACCTGCCCGGCGAGCGGAACGATGCCAGCGGGGAGAATCCGCGTATTTGTGGCGGTGGCAGGGGATGATCCAACGGGGGCGATTGCGACGGCGATCAAGCAGGCGGTGGGGTCGCTGAGTGGAGTGGATGTGGTGGACTCCGCTGCGGTGGCTGACCGGGCGCTGCATGTGGTGATCCAGGAGCAGACGATGAATAAACGGACGATCGGGTTTACTGCGTCGTACCTGACGGGGACACCTTGCATCTCGGAGGCTGCGGGAAAGAAGACCGAGGCGGAGTTGAAGGGGACGCTGGGGACGTATACGGATGCGAAGGGGCCGGACCTGGCGAAGGACCTCGCCGGGATGATGGATCAGGACCTGCAGCCGCTACGGATGGGTGGGCACAGAGTTCCGTAAAGAGCGTTGCGGCTCTCCCGCCCGCGATATGGAGTGAGGCTGCTGCTTGATGCCGCGGACTATTTCACAATGCCGCGGGCGCTGTTTGCGATGAAGTCGGCCAGGTAAGCTACGTGTTCGCCTGCTGCGCCCTGGGCGATGGTTTCGCGGATGGCGGCGAGAGCGTCGGTGGTGTTGAGCTTTGCGGCGAGGAGGGTGCGGTAGGCGGTGCGGAGCTCTTTGAGCTGCTGCGGGGTGAAGCCCTTGCGTTCGAGACCCACCTTGTTGAGGCCGTAGGCGTGGTTGTTGCGCTCGATCGAGGTGAGGGAGTAGGGCAGGACATCCTGAGTGATGGTGGTGCCTCCGCCGATGTAGGCGTAGCGGCCGATGCGGCAGAACTGATGGATAGGGCAGAGTGCGCCTACGGTTGCGTAGTCTTCGACGGTGACGTGGCCGGCGAGCGTGGCGGAGTTGGCGAGGATGCAGCCGTTGCCGATATGCGAGTCGTGGCCGATGTGGGTGTAGGCCATGATGAGGCAGTCGCTTCCCACTCGCGTGATACCTCCTCCGCCTTGCGTTCCGCGGGAGATGGTGACGTACTCGCGGATGGAGTTGTTGTCGCCGATCTCAAGACGGGTGGGCTCACCGGCGTACTTGAGGTCCTGCGGGGCGATGCCGAGGCAGGCGAAGGAGAAGATGCGATTGTTGCGGCCTATGGTGAGGTGTCCATCGAGAACTACGTGGGAAACGAGTTCGCAGTTGTCGCCGAGGACGACGTTGGGGCCAATGGTGCAGTAGGGGCCGACGGTGCAGCTTGCCGGGATCTGCGCTCCGGCTGCGACAATCGCTGTGGGGTGGATGCTCACTCTGCGGTCTCGGGGTTGGCTTCAACTTTTTTTGCTACGCGGGGGACGACCTGGCACATGACTACGGCGTCGCAGACCAGTTTGCCGTCGACGGTGATGGTGCCGCCCATCTTGACGGCGCGGCTACGCCAGTTGAGGACTTTGACTTCGATGCGGAGCTGGTCGCCGGGGGTGACGGGGCGACGGAAGCGGGCGTTCTCGATGCTGGTGAAGACCATGAGCTTGGAGTCGCGGTCGGGGATCTCGCTGAGAAGGAGAGCACCGCCGGCCTGGGCGATGGCTTCGACCATGAGGACGCCGGGCATGATGGGGTAGTCGGGGAAGTGACCCTGGAAGTGTGGCTCGTTGATGGTGACGTTTTTGATGGCGACGATGCGCTGCCTGCGCTCCATCTCGACGACGCGGTCGATGAGGAGGAAGGGATAGCGGTGGGGGAGGAGGGACATGATCTCGAAGATGTCCATCGTGTTGCGGGGGGCTGATGGCCCACCGGGATTTTGATCGGGGGAGTTGTTGGGCGTGGATTCGGGCGTGGATTCGCTCATGGCAAGGATGAGTATAAACGGCGGGGTGTGCGGGGGGCCTCGTTGCAGGCGGAACGGGTGTTGCAGCGTGTTCGATGACGATCAGGCGCTGTGACCGGCGCATTGCAGTACGCCGAGGTAGATGCTCCACGGACCGACCGCTTCGCGGTACTGGTGGGCCATTACGCGGGAGAGTTGATGCAGGTGGCTTAG
>JBDTEQ010000073.1:0-41769 GCA_039922475.1 Edaphobacter sp. | reverse complement strand
CAGCTTCAACTACCACTATTGGGAGTCGCGTACCTATACGGCCGAGATTCGCCCAATCATCGGCACACACCTCGGTAAATGGGACCTTATCTACAATCCCATCGTCGATACAGACTATACCGGAGGGTTGTCAGGCCTGGAGTTCAATCCCTCGGGGCGGCTCGTGTACAACTTCAATGAAACGTGGGATGTGGCTGCCGAGGAGTACGACGGGTTCGGACGCTTCAAAAGTCTTGACACCCTGCACGATCAATTCCACGAAGTGTGGGGAGCGTTTGACCACAACGGCAAGGCCTGGGATGTCGAAGCGGGTGCTGGCCTCGGCCTCACTGCCGGATCCGACCGATGGACATTGAAACTTATGATCTCGCGGGATCTCAACAAGATACCCTGGCACGTCTCCTTCAAATAACACCGTGGTGCGCAACCATCCATCAAGCTCCGCAAGGGCATGGCGAAGACCTACGTCTGGATCGAGAGCGAGATGCTGGTCTAGTTGTCATCCTTCGCCGCAGGCGGAGGACCTGCTTCTGTCGTTGTCCTGTTGGACGAGAACCTTTACGCCGGTGGCTGGCTGCAACAACCCGGCTCACAACACTCCGTTGGCTTAACGCCGCGAAGGAATGCGCTCGCAAACTTGCCCTCCACTTCGGTGGCCATTGCATCGACATCGATACCTGCTTCTGTCAGGAAATGTCGCGCATCCTCCACGTTGTAAATTCGAGTCGGTTCAATCTCTATCTTCGTGAAGCCCGCATCCATCAGCTTCGCTCGATAGTCCTGCTCTTCCAGAGCGCCGGCGATGCACCCCACCCAAAGCAGCATGCTCTGCCGTACCGATTCAGGAACCGTTCCACGCACCACCACATCCGAAACCGCAAACCTGCCTCCTGGCTTCAGCACGCGAAACGCTTCGCGCAATACCTTATCTTTGTCCGTTGAAAGATTGATCACGCAGTTGGAGATCACCACATCCACAGAATTGTCCGGCAAGGGAATGTTCTCGATCTGCCCCTTCAGGAATTCGACATTTTCGACGCCCGCCTGCCGCTGATTCTCACGGGCCAGCGCCAGCATCTCGTCGGTCATATCCAGTCCGTAGGCCTTGCCCGTCGGCCCCACCCGGCGCGCCGAAAGCAGCACATCAATGCCGCCGCCCGAGCCCAGATCGAGCACAACCTCACCTGCCTTCAACTCAATCAGCGCAGTAGGATTGCCGCACCCAAGCGATGCCGCAAGAGCCTTTTCAGGGATCATTCCCTTTTCGTCCGCGCTGTAGAGATTGGTTGTGATCGGGTCGCAACAACGCAGGCCGGGATCGCAGCACGCCTGAAAATTGCTTGACTCTGAAACAGCGCGGGCTGCATCGCCGTACTTCTGTTGCACCTCTTCCTTCACATTCGCCATAGCCATCGGTTCCTCCTCGTATACGCTAAAGCGAATATATCCACACCTCAATACATCTGTCAAGGCGTATATTATGAGTATGGGCCGAACTGCCGCTTCCTTCGATCTGCCTCGTCTCTTTGCCGCTCTCGCAGACCGCACACGCCTCAGGCTTCTAAACCTGATGAACCGCCGTGAGGTCTGCGTCTGCTACTTCGTCGAAATCCTGAAGCAGGGCCAGCCCAAGATATCGCGTCATCTCGCTTATCTCCGCGCAGCCGGAATCGTCACTGCGCGGCGAGAAGGCAAGTGGATGCACTACAGCATCGAACTGCCAACCGATCCCCGTGCAGCAGCCATCCTTGATGTCACTCTCATGTCATTTGAAGCGGATCGCGAGATGCAATCCGATCTCTCGCGGCTGAAAAAAGCCTGTTGCGAGCCACAGCGGTTTGTCGCGCTGCAGGACGCCCCGGTTCCCGCCCGCTTGGAACCATGAGCGCAATCACTTTTGCCGCCACGCCGACCCGCGCCATGAAAAAATGACTCCAGCATGACTCAGGAAACCGCCGCTACCATCCACCGCATCCTCGGCATCGACTTCTTCGACGGCTCCCCTAAAGCCGCCATCGACCTCCTTCAAAACGGCGGCCTCCTCATCGTCCCCGCCGCTCCGGCCCTCAAAGACCTCGACCGTAATCGGGAATATCGCGAAGCCCTACTCAACGCCGACCTCGTCCTCTCCGACTCCGCCTTCATGGTTCTCCTCTGGAACCGCATGCAATCGACCCCCATCAAGCGCCTCTCCGGCCTCGAGTACCTCCGCGCACTCCTCCTCGAACCCGGCGTCCGCCATTCAGGCAACACCCTCTGGGTCATGGCCAGCCCTCTCAGTGCTCAACGCAATCTGGCATGGCTCAAAGGGCAGGGAATCACGGTTCCCGAAGACAACATCTACATGGCCCCCATCTACGGCAGCGCTTCCATCGACGACCCCGCGCTGGTCGAACGCATCAACCGCCTCCACCCGCGCCACGTCATCCTCACCCTCGGCGGCGGAACCCAGGAGCGCGTCGGTCTCTATCTCAAACGCTCACTCGACTACCACCCCGCCATCCACTGCATCGGCGCGGCCATAGCCTTCCTCTCCGGCGACCAGGTTCACATCCCCGTCTGGGCCGACAGGTTCTACCTCGGCTGGCTCCTCCGCTCATTCTCCGAGCCGAAGCGTTACATCCCCCGCTACCTCGACGCCTTCAAACTCTATCCCCTAATGCGTCGCTACCGAGACCGCCTCCCCGACCTAAAATCCTAGTCAGTATCCGACATACAGCCGGATATTCAACCACAGTCGTCATCTCGACCGAAGCTGTTCACAGTCCCATCGTGAACAGCGCAGTGGAGAGATCCCCGCATTTCGTTTTCGCCGTTGTCTGTTCTCGATCCGTTCAATCGGTGAATATCTGTGATAAGCCTTTGCCATTCCGTTTGTCACCCCGTAGGGATCTGCAGTTGCCATTGCCATTGCCGTCCGTCCTTTTTGTTTGTCATCCCGTAGGGATCTGCTGTTGTCGTAGTAGCTTTTGTCTTCTAGGTAAGCCAAGGCTTTAGCCTTGGCCCTCTCCGTCACCAAAATATGAAGGGGCTTTAGCCCCTGGGGTATGCCTTCCTTCGCCCACCATCGATTCCCAAATCGGGAACAACCGAAAATAAATCTCAAAAACTGGCGTGTTTTTAGCACGCGAAAAACGTGGTGCAAAACACCGCGATAACCACGCATTCCACCACAATCTCACCACGTTTTTACCACCGAAAAACACCATTAAAATCGAAATACCCCTGCAAAAACCTACTTTTCCTCTCTGATTTTTTTATTCGTATCCAGCCTCGCTTTTTTCGCAATCAGGCCGATAAAAGAAGCAGGTAAACCGCCCATGCTGACGCGAAAGTTGTATTACCTTCCCCAGTACCTCCACCCTAAAATCACGTCAATGCAGCCCTCCCCCAAGCGCCGCGAAAACCCCCTGATTTTATTGATGAAATCGCTCGCGGTCTCTGCTCTGGTGCTCTTCGGAACGGCCTCCGCTCTCCACGCTCAACGCAGCTTCAGATCCGACAACAACCTCACCATCGCCGAGCAATATCTTCTCGCCGCCGCAAACCAGGCCCGTGCAAATGAAGGACTTGCACCCGTCCACCTCGACCCCGTCCTCAGTGAAGCCTCCGCCTTCCACGCCCGCCAGATGGCCGCCCATGCCGATATCTCCCATCAATTCAATGGCGAACCCGATCTAGCCGAGCGCGGAGCCAGCGTCGGCGCGCACTTCAGCCTCATCAGCGAAAACGTAGGCGAAGCACCCAGCTCCGTCATCATCCACGATCTATGGATGCACTCCCCAGGGCATCGCGCAAACCTGCTCGATCCAAACGTTGATTCCATTGGTCTTGCCGTAGTCATTCGCAATAACGAGCTCTACGCCGTAGAAGACTTTACCAGCACCGTTCAAACTCTCTCGCTCAACCAGCAGGAGCACACCGTAGGAACAGTCCTCGCGAAATCAGGCCTGCAGGTTGCTGAAACCACAGACGATGCCCGCCAGACCTGCACCATGAGCACAGGCTATGCCGGCTCCCGCCAGCCCTGGTACATCATGCGTTACACCGCCGCCAGCCTCGACCAGATCCCGAACCAACTGAAAACCCGCCTGAATTCAGGCAAATACCACCAGGCCATCGTAGGCGCCTGCCCCACAAACCGCAAAACTCCCTTCACGGCCTACAACATCGCCGTCCTCCTCTACCCCTAAAGTTCCCTAGAGCATTTGGATAGAATGATTTAGACCGCAGCAGCCGGTGTTTCTACACCCGCCGTAGCCAGCTCCTCTGCGCTCGCCGGCTGCGTAGGATCCATCTGCAGCAAATCGTTGAATCGGTTGAAGTAGTTGAACAGCCCGATCGCTGCCATCAACTCCACAACCTCTCCCTCGCTATAGAAGCTTCGCAACCGCGCAAACTCCGCATCGCTGTATCCATGAGGGTTAGTCGTCATCATCTCCGCCAGATGAATCGCAACCTTCTCCCGCTCACCGAACTCCACACTGTGAGCTGCATCATCCAGAGCCTTAAGCTGTACATCGCTCCACCCCAGCTTCCGTGCGATCGTCGTATGCGAAGCCAGGCAGTACGGGGTACGATTCAGTTGAGAGGTCCGCACAATTACTAGCTCTTTCAACGACTTAGGCAAAGTGCCGGTATTGAGTACGGCCTCCATGTGCGCAATGATTGTCTCAAAGATCTCCGGTCGATGAGCCATGGTTCGAAACATATTCGGCACATTGCCGCGATCCCGAAGATAGCGGTCGTAAATATTTACTGCTGCAGGCAAAACCTCATCGCGTTTCAATCGGGAGATACGTGTCATTGGTAGAAGCTCCTTTTCAAGTTTTCCACTCACGTCATACGTGCGATTATCCCTTGATTTCGCGGCTATTCCTCTCGGTTTGGCCGACTCTAGCTTCGGCTTGAAGCGGGAGAAATGGCATCTTCAGGATCGCCACGTTTCCTCCAGCCCGCGCGTACATAATCGCGGTTCATAATGGCGATCACTTCGAGCGCAATCTCCTTGGGACATACGCCCGTGCACTCGCCAATGTTGGTGCAGCTCCCAAAGTTCTCGGCATTCATCTGGACGACCATGTTCCGGGCACGTCGATCCCGTTCCGGCTCTCCCTGGGGGAGAATGCCAAGGTGGGCGATCTTCGCTCCGGTAAAGAGCGCCGCCGATCCGTTGGGGCAAGCAGCAACGCAGGCTCCGCAACCGATGCAAGCCGCGGCGTCCATAGCGCGATCCGCCGCCTCTTTGCCCACGAGAATTGCATTGCCGTCCGGTGCCTGCCCTGTCGAGACGGAAATATATCCGCCAGCTTCGATTACATGATCGAAGGAACCGCGGTCAACGACGAGGTCCTTGACCAGCGGAAACGCTCTGGCGCGCCACGGTTCGATAACCAGCTCCTGGCCAGGTTTGAAATGTCGCATGGCCAGTTGGCAGACGGTGGTGGCGCGCTCCGGGCCATGAGCGACGCCGTTGATCATGAAGCCGCACGAACCACAGATTCCTTCGCGGCAATCGTGGTCGAACGCCACCGGCTCCTCGCCGCGTTCAATCAGCGTTTCATTGAGGACGTCGAGGCATTCCAGCATCGACATCTCGGGATCCACGTTTTCCACCGTGTAGCTGGCGAACGCGCCCTTTTCGTTGCGGCCCTTCTGGCGCCAGATTTTCAGCGTGAGTTTCATTACTTGTAGCTCCTCTGGCTGGGGTGGACGTATTGGAATTCCAGCGGTTCGCGGGTGAGTTCGGGAGCTTTGCCCGGCCCGCAGTAACCCCATGCCGCGACATAGGAATAGTGCTCGTCGTCGCGCTGGGCTTCGCCTTCCGGAGTCTGATATTCCTCGCGGAAGTGCCCTCCGCAGGATTCATTTCGTTCTCGCGCGTCGATGCACATAAGCTCTGCCAATTCGAAGAAGTCGGCGACACGGCCGGCCTTTTCGAGGCTCTGGTTCAAGTCGTCACCGCTGCCCGGGATAGTGACATTCTGCCAGAACTCTTCGCGCAAGGCGCGGATTAACCCGATGGCCGTAGTGAGGCCCTCGGCCGTGCGTGCCATGCCACAGTATTCCCAGACGATCTTTCCCAGCTCTCGATGGAAGGAATCGACAGTGCGCTTGCCGCGGATGGAGAGTAGCTTGTCGATGGTTTGCTGGACGGAGGCGACAGCGTTTTGCACCTCGATGTGCGATTCATCAACCTTCGCAAATTGATGCTTCGCCAGATAGTTGCCAACAGTATACGGAATAACGAAGTAGCCGTCAGACAACCCTTGCATCAGCGCACTGGCACCAAGCCGGTTTGCACCGTGATCCGAGAAGTTGGCTTCGCCAAGCACAAACAAGCCGGGGATGGTGCTCTGCAACTGATAGTCCACCCACAGACCACCCATCGTGTAATGGATAGCGGGGTAGATGCGCATCGGCACTGTGTACGGATCTTCGTCTGTGATGCGCTGATACATCTCGAACAGGTTTCCATAGCGCTCACGGATAGTGTTCTCGCCCAGCCTGGCAATCGCATCGGAGAAGTCGAGATAAACGCCGAGGCCGCTCTTTCCAACTCCACGGCCCTCATCGCATACCATCTTGGCGTTTCGCGAGGCTACATCGCGCGGGACCAGATTACCGAAGCTCGGATAGCGCCGCTCAAGGTAATAATCCCGCTCTGACTCCGGGATTTGATTTGGCAGACGCTCGTCACCCTTTAATTTGGGAACCCAGATGCGTCCGTCGTTGCGCAACGATTCGCTCATCAGCGTGAGCTTTGACTGATATTCCCCTGACACAGGGATACAGGTGGGGTGGATTTGAGTGAAGCACGGGTTGGCGAAGAGTGCTCCGCGCTTGTGCGCACGCCAAATGGCCGTAGCGTTGGAACCCTTGGCGTTCGTGGACAGGTAATAAACGTTGCCGTATCCTCCACTGGCAAGGATTACCGCATCGGCAATATGCACGCTGAGCTTACCTGTAATGAGGTTGCGGGCGATGATACCGCGTGCCTGTCCGTCGATGACGATGAGATCGAGCATCTCCGTCCGGGGAATCATGGTTACGGTTTTCGCGCGAATCTGGCGCTCGAGCGCCTGATATGCACCCAGCAGAAGCTGCTGGCCCGTCTGGCCACGCGCATAAAAGGTTCGTGAGACCTGTGCCCCGCCGAAAGAACGATTGGCCAGCGAGCCGCCGTACTCGCGCGCGAAAGGAACGCCCTGTGCCACGCATTGGTCGATGATGTTAACACTGATCTGCGCGAGCCGATATACGTTAGCTTCGCGTGAGCGGAAATCGCCGCCTTTGACTGTGTCATAAAAAAGACGAAATACGCTGTCACCGTCGTTTGGATAATTCTTCGCCGCATTAATACCGCCCTGAGCGGCGATCGAGTGCGCGCGACGGGGGGAATCCTGAAAACAAAAGCACTTTACGTTATAGCCAAGTTCGCCAAGCGACGCGGCCGCTGATGCACCCGCGAGGCCGGAACCTATCACGATGAGAGAGTGTTTGCGCTTGTTGGCAGGGTTCACCAACTTCATGTCGAAGCGGGCCTTGTCCCACGCCTGCTCAATTGGTCCGGAAGGAATGTTTGGATCGAGCGTCATTTTACGAACCCCAGCAGGATGCTAATCGGAATGGAAATGTAGCCTAGAACGATAAGAATGGCGATGAGCAGCGCGGTGCGTTTAAGAACTCTCTCCCTCCGAAGGGAATGTGAGAGGCCGACCGACTGCAACATGCTCCACAATCCGTGGCGTAGATGAAAGCCCAGTAGAATGATTGCGAAGATATACCAGGCCGAAACCCACCACACTCGAAACCCCGTCACCAGGTTGTGGTAGACATCGCCTGCAATGAAGGTCGCTTCCGGATGAATCGTGCCGGCGGTGAACTGCAGCAAATGAAAGACGATGAACACGAGAACGATGGGACCGCTCCAGTACATCGTGCGCGAAGCGTAGGAGGAGTTAATGGCCTCTTTACGCGAGTAGCCGATAGGACGCGCTCTCTTATTGCGTAAGCCAAGCTGTATGGTAGCGATGATGTGCAGAACCACCGCGAGAATCAGGGTGCTACGCACGATCCAGAGCAAGCCTTCATCGAAGTGTAGAAATTGGGCATAGGCGTTAATTCTTGCCTGCCCCGCGAATACCAGGAGATTACCCAGCAGATGGCCAATCAGGAAAAGGAACATCATGGCGCCGGTTACGGCCATGACGACTTTTTTCCCATTTGTAGATTGCCAGAAACTCGCGGCGGGATACACCGATGTTGCACTCATCAACTTTTACCGTCCTTATTCATTCCAGCTTAATCTTTAGCAGTGACGCTTGCATCGTTGGTCTCAAGCGAGCGTAAACCAGCACAACCCTTGAAAAGAAGCCCGCTCGATCATTCAGGTGGGTTGCTTCCTCAAGGTTCGACCTGATACTGGCTCACCTCGTCACAGACCATCAGTCGGGCAATCTTCGTTCATGCCTCCGCAACATGTTAGATTTGTCGTCCCAGCTATTTTACAGTGTGACGTATGTTGTTGCACAGGCATGAGCTTGACTAGCGTTGAAAATGTCTGGAAGTTCCCCTCTGGTGGTTGCCTCGGAAGATGCGAGCGTGTCATATTGCCGCCTAAATCTCGACCTCATTCCAGTGCTGGAGCGTCTTGGGATCGGGCACTGTTGCGATGGACGACATGGCGAAGAAGGCTTGTGCGAGGCCAAGATCTATGGGCTACGGCTTGATAGGACGCTTCTCCGGAGGCATTGACATCACCGTCTTTCGCGGTGACATCGGCGAGCCCGCGACCGCATTAGCGTGATCTCGTCGAAGCGGCGTAGCGTTTCAAGATCTCGTACGAATTATGGGCTGCGACTGAAACCCTCTGGATCCAGCGTTTGATTGACCGGTGTATTCGCTTTTGTTATAAATGCTTTAGCGTGGTGAGTTGCAAAAACACGCTTTGTGGACATTCCTGAGTAGCTCAATGGCAGAGCATTCGGCTGTTAACCGAAGGGTTGTAGGTTCGAGTCCTACCTCAGGAGCCAGTATTTTAAATAGTTTACAGGCACACGCTCTCCTGCGAAATCTAGAAATCTCCCTCACTGTGGGGACTTCTGTGTCCCCCCCAAAAAATATGACGAGTAAACGTGGGTATTCCTGAGCAATTTGAGGATGCCTGAGAATGTTGTTAGAGACGATCAGGTCTTTCAAGCGTCACGGACCTTTTAAGTGATTAGTCTCAACCCGAAATCATCCTCGGATGCCTCAAAGTTGCTGAGGATACGTTTTGCGAAGGCCGCTCTAGCCCGCTTCAGATCGTCGACCACGCAGCGCGGCGTTGCCTTGGAGGCCTCGGCAACATGGAACCGGTTGCCCCAGCGCGTGTGGTCTGCGGTAGCGTCGTGATGTGCCGACTCAACGTCCGCAGCTCCAAACCGCCCCGGCTGGCCGCTGCCACGACGCGAACTCCATCCGGCGGCTGTACTCGGCCAGCGCAGCCGCATGCGCAAGGGCATAGTCAATTACTATGATCAACTTGGAGATCATGGCGAGATAGTCCGCTACCTTATGCGAGAAGTCCTCGCTCCGCATCTGTTGGTGCGCTCCCGAGAGGCGTTATCTATCCGGCTAAACAGTAGATTAGGCAGAACAAACGACCACTCCTCGTCCGATACCTCCGTCAGATAACCGGTCTTAGCAGATTTCCCATCCTGAATAGAAAAAAGATGCCGCAAAAAGTCTAGAGATAGGTCCGAAGGCGCTCACAGGGTCTAGAAGTCTCGCAGATCTTTTGGGGGGATCGAAGCACGAACAGCATTGAGCACTGCAAGCAAATCGATAATTTCCTGCCCAACTGCTCCAGCGAGCGGAGGCAAAAAGCCTAATGCCGCTGCGCCCATCCCTACCGAACTCAATATCATTCCCCCAATCGCACTTTGAAGTGCGATGCGACGCATACGCTTTCCGATGTGGAGAAGTTCATCCACCTTGGCCAACGTGGGGTCAAGGATTACAGCTCCGGCGGCTTCTGCCGTAATATCGCTGTTCTGCCCAAACGCTACTCCAACAGTTGCGGCCATCATCGCTGGCGCGTCATTGATTCCATCTCCTAGAAATAACGTAGGCACTTTCGCGGTTTCGTCCCGCACGATCTTGAGTTTTTCTTCTGGCGTCAAGTTTGCTCGAACGTCGGTGATACCTACAATCCGCGCAAGGTGTTGCACCTCGCTGTCACGGTCTCCAGACAAAATCGTCAACTGCTTCACATGGTGTTTCGGTTTTAGATGGCTGATAAAGGGTCTACTCTCTTTCCTGGGACTGTCGTGAAACTTGAGCAGGCCGAATACTTGTCCATCGACGACAATGACGCACTCCATTCCGGACGTCGTCGCGGGAAGTACGGAGGCCATTTGCGATGTTAACTTGCGCCTGCCTGTGACCAGCACTTCTCGCCCTGCGACATGACCGCTCAGACCCTCGCCAGGCTTCTCACTGATATCGTCAACATGTTGGAGGGCTATATTGCGCTCCTCTGCGGCATTCAGTATGGCGGTCGCTAGCGGGTGCTTTGAATATTGCTCCAGGCTCGCAGCCAGAGGTAAAACGTCGGTGGAAGCTGCTCCAGAGAAACTCAGTACTTCTGTAACAACTGGTTCGCCGTGGGTCAGAGTTCCGGTCTTATCAAAGAACATCGTCTGAATCTTTCCTACCTGCTCAAGGACAACTGGCTTCTTGATGACGATACCCCGCTTTGCTGAAAGCGAGATGGCACCGATGATGGAGATAGGAATTGCCAAAAGAAGGGGACAAGGAGTGGCGATAACAATGACAGCCAGAAAACGTTCGGGATTGCCACTCAGCATCCATCCTGCGATAGCCACCGCGATGGCAACTGGTGTGTAAACGGCACCGAGTTGGTCGGCAAGACGGCGGATTCTGGGAGGATCTTGATCGACCCTTTGCATAACTTGCATAATGCGTGCATAGCGTGAATCTACTGCCCTCTTATCGGCGAGGATGGTAAGGGCGGAGTCTTGGTTGAGGGCACCTGAGAGTACCTGTGATCCCGATATCTTGCGCATCCGGAACGGTTCTCCCGTCAGGAACGATTCATCCATTGTGCCTATTCCTGATTCAACAGTGCCGTCTACCGGACAGATCTCGTGAGGAAAGATGATAAGACGATCACCGATCTGAATGTCGGCGACGCTAATGTCATGAGCTGAACCGTTCTCGATGCGGTGTGCAATGCTGGGCATGCGCTTAGCCAATGCGTTAAGAACAGAGGAGGCTCGTTGCGTTGCAAACTCCTCTAAGGCCTGACCTCCAGAGAGCATCAGGACGATGATCGTTGCCACTAGCAGTTCCCCCATCAGCGAAGCCGTAACGATCGAGAGCCCCGCCAGAAGGTCCGAGCCAAACTGTCTTTTGATCACTTGGCGAGACAAGTCGTATAGCAACGGCAATCCGCCCACGACTACTGCGATCCATAATGGCAATGATGAGATGCCGACAGGGCTATGGACCAGAAAGTGGAGCGAAAGATAAAGAACAATAGCTGCGAAGGATAGAGCGGCTGAAATGCGGTTCCAGGCGTGTCTCATATTTGTCAACACCAAGAGTGGTTTTTAGATCAGATCATCTTGACCGCATCGGTGTCGAGAAGCGGCACGCCTCATTAGGTGATTGGAATACCCAGTCACCAGCTTGAGTAGATTCTCAAGAGTACCGTGGCCCCAGAGCTTCCTCTACTTCGCCAACTCTGCTTTCACGAGGTCACTGACAAGCTGTTGATCGGTATGCAAACCAGCAGCCAGAATCCACTGCTGAGTCACCTATATCGCGTTATCTCATTAGCATCCTTCTGTAGATGCACAATCGCCCCATGCACCAATTTGAAAATCTCCTCTACATTATCCGTCTGAACTTTTTCGCTAATGTTCATGGCTTCCTCCTGCGCGCTGCTTTCACCAATTAACTCTGTCATCCGCGAACGGACGTTGATTCGACACGGCATTCGGCCCGGTAGATGTGAGCACAATCAGTAAAATCGGGTGGTGGTCGTTATCACGGGGAAGCATACTTCGATGCGCGAACAGTGTCCTGAACGCGAACGACTGGCAGACCTCCACCTTTCCTAAGAACCTATCGAAAAAAAAGCCGGACATTCTATTTGCGGTAGAGATCTAAGCTTGACAAATCTGTCCCGTGGAAGTGGGTCTCTTTTCGTCTTTTCTGTCATCCGCGAATCGCAAGTCCAAGCCTAAAGTCTCTCCTTCGAAGACTTTGCACTCTTTTGACGGGAGTGGGGATGCTGCACACCATCCCAAAGCGTAACGAATAGTAGTGAGTCGTTGCGACAGCACTATAACAGCGCTCAAGAGCTGCAACCGGCAGGGAAGCTCAACGAGGCGGCGGAACAATATCGTGAGTTTTCTCACGGACGCTCTCGGAGAGTTGGCGATAGGCTACGTTCTCGTACCGGACTATACGCAGGCGGCTCCATTATTCGATAAAGCTCTGAGTCTGGGAACCAGACTCCCAATCTCTACTTCTAGACTATGGCCTGCCTTGATCTGGACGACAAAAAGTGCGCCGTCCAGATCTTCAGCGAAATGAAGAGGTCGTTGAGAGATTCCGCGGAGATTCATATGCGTTCGGCCGCCAATTTCTACATTAACTCATCGATAAAGGATTTTGCGATGTCATCGGGGATGCGCACCTCCTGATGGACGAGCGGTCCCGGTTTCAGAACGGGTTCTGCGTCATGTGCAGTCGGCACGTCGGTTCGCTCGAAGAAGACTCCGATAGGAATCTCATCTCCCCATAGCAGGGACTTCTCCATTGCGCCTTGCCAGTCTGCAGTATCGTACTCAGGATTATCTTCCAGTTTCTTGACTCGCGGCCGGAACCACTGGAAAGTGTTGTCATGGTTGTACGTCACGCACGGACTAAAGACATCCAGGAAAGAAAAACCTTTGTGTTGGATCGCTCGCTTGATCAACTCGGTCAGGTGCTTTTGTTCAGCGCTGAAGCCACGCGCGATAAAGGTCGCTCCGGCAGAGAGAGCAAGGGAGATAGGATTCACCGGTGCATCGACATTCCCAAATGGCATGCTCTTGGTCTTCATGCCGATGCGACTTGTAGGAGAGGTCTGTCCGGTAGTGAGGCCATAGATCTGGTTGTCCATCACTATGTACGTCAGATCAAGATTTCGTCGCATGGTATGTATAAAATGGCCGACACCAATCCCAAAACCATCCCCGTCGCCTCCTGTTACCAGAACCGTCATTGCATGATTGGCGAGTTTCATTCCACTTGCGACCGGGAGCGACCGTCCATGAAGCGTATGCATCCCGTATGTGTCGATGAAGCCCGGAAAGTTCGAAGAACAACCGATACCGCTGATCGTGGCTACTTCATGTTTCTGAATCTGCAGTTCAACGAGTGCCTTTTGCACCGCGGCCAGTACTCCGAAATCCCCACATCCAGGGCACCAGTCGGGATCGACTTTACCTTTTAGATCGGCCATCACCATTTGCTTGGGAAGTATTGCCTCAGTTGCCATTGAAACCTCTTTCAAAACTTTTAGTTCTCTTCATTTTGCTCAGAACTTTCAAACCATGATCTCGTGAGCCGGCACGGAGAGCTTGGTCTTGCCCGCAAGCTGCTCTTTGACCGCGTCCATAATGTGATGGGGCATAAATGGTTCTCCATCGTACTTGCGAATGTTGCCATCGGGAACAAAGCTGGTCTCACTGCGTAGATAGCGCGCGAATTGACCGCTGAAGTTGTTTTCAACAATGATGGTGCGTCGTGAGCCCTTCAACGTCTCAACGATTACATCGCCATGCAATGGAACAAGCCAGCGAATCTGCAGTTGATTCGCTGTGATGCCTTGATCGCGCAGAAGTTCGCGCGCCTCTTCGATTACTCCGTAAGTTGATCCCCAGCCAACTAGCGTAACGTCGGCATCCCGAGAGCCAATAAGCTCAGGCGGAGGGACCGAAGCTTCGATCCCCGTAACCTTGCGCATACGCTTTTCCATCATCGCGCGACGTTTTGTAGCATTCGTATATTCGTCGCTGATAAGCACACCATTCTCATCGTGTTCATCGCTGGAAACCGTGTGCGTATAACCGGGCACGCCTGGAATAACGCGCGGAGAGACACCGCTCTCGGTGATGAGGTAGCGCTTGTACTCTTCGTGAGGTTCCAATCCATTTGAGGTGATAAGCTCTCCACGATCGATGTGCGGGTGGAAGTCAAGAATCTTCGGATCGACGCTCAGCCTTCCTTCGGCAAGTAGCAGATCGCAGAGAACGATTCCAGGACACTGAAAACGGTCAGTTAGATTGCATATTTCGGGAATCAGCGTGAAGCAGTCACCGATGTCCAGAGGAGCAGCGATAATCCTCGGGTAATCGCCGAAGGCCGCACCTAGCATCTGCCATAGATCGCCCTGCTCAGTCTTGGTTGGTACTCCGGTCGATGGGCCAGCTCGTTGGCAGTCGATCACAACGACCGGAATCTCTGCCTGGGCAGAAAGGCCGAGCCCTTCACTCATGAGTGCGAATCCTCCTCCGGAGGTGGCGCACATAGAACGGACTCCGGCATGCGCGGCGCCGATCGCCATATTGATCACGCCAATCTCATCTTCCACCTGGCGTACTACGATTCCCGCTTTGCGAGCATGCTCGGCCATCCAGTGCAGTACTCCGGTAGAAGGGCTCATAGGATAGGCGCAATAAAATTTGACCCCTGCCGCCGCACCTCCCATCGCCAAAGCGCTATTGCCACTGAGAACAGCGTATTTGTTCTCAGTCATCGGCAGCGGCCACGCAAAAGGTTTGAAGTTCTGGGTAGCGTAATCGTATCCGGCGCGGGCCACGCTCACATTCTCGTCAATAACTGACTGCTCCTTCTTGCGGAACTGCTCAACGATCACGCTCTCAAGAGCTGGGAAGCCGACGCCCATCATGCTGAGCGCAGCGCCCATGGCAAGTGTATTTTGCGCCACCTTATTTTTTGTGATGTCAGCAAGTGTGGAGACAGGGATACCGCAGAGCTGTACCCCGGCTGCGGGTGTGCCAGGGCGAATCTGGTCCGCGTTGTAAAGGCAAGCTCCGCCCGAGGTAAGCAGGCTAAGGTGCCGGTCCATCGTGTCCTGGTTGAGCGGAATGATTAGATCGAGCCGGTCCCCCATATTCGTAATGGGGTCCGGTCCAGTGCGAATCGTAAGAAAAGTGTGGCCACCCCGAATGATGGACTGATATGCGTTATAGGCGTTTACATGGAGACCACGACGGCTAAAGATTTTTGCAAAGATATCACCCGGCGTTGCTACACCCTGGCCGGCTGCGCCTCCGATGCCTACAGCGAAAGACTGCCTCATAAGGATCTTCCCTCTCGAAGCCGAGACCTGCAGTTCCAGCGCCTCGGCACCAGCGACTCATCTGTTGAGCAGGGATTCTACGTCGTTCTGCAAGGGACATCAAGCGCGGATAGGTTTTAGACGGAATCTTGCGTTTACCGCGAGGTATATTTCAAGTTGAGTCCAGATTCTGGGGCTAACCTATGTCTCGCTATTGCTTCTCTGAGAAAGGTTGTAGTAGATCACGGGAGTCACGATCAGGCTAAGAAAGATCGAGAGCGTTAAGCCGCCAATGACTGCGATAGCCAGAGGCTGCAACATCTGTGACCCTGCTCCAAGCGCAAAAGCAAGCGGCAGCATCCCGCAGATGGCAGCGATGGCGGTCATAAAGATGGGCCGCAAACGTCGTTGTGCCGCATGCAGCATGGCTGCTCGGGCGATGTACGAATCTTCAGACTCACTAGAAGATTCATCGGAGAGATCAGCGTGCTCGCCATGTTTACAGCGCTTGGCTTCGGCACGAAATCGTTCGTCTGCATCGAGCAGCAGGATGCCGTTCTTAGCGACAATGCCAACAACCATAATCAGGCCCATAAAGCTGGCAACGTTGAAGATCGTTCCTGTAATCAGTAGCGCCGCAACGACGCCGCTCATGGAAAGAATGGAGCTGGTAAGAATCGCCACCGGTGCCGAAAAGTTACGGAACTCCGTAACCAACACTCCGAAGACGAGCGCTAGAGCTAGGAGAAGCACGCGAGCCAAATCACCAAACGATTTCTGCTGCTCTTGGTAGGTTCCTCCATACTCAACACGAACGCTCGACGGAAGGTCGAGTGACTGAACTGTAGAACGCACGCGCGCCATCGCAGAACCAAGATCTGACCCCTCTAGCCGGCCGCTGACGAGAACGACCTGTTGCAAGTTTTCGCGGTGAATCTCATTTTGGGGCGGAAGCTGTGTGACCTGAGCAAGCGAGCCGAGAGATGCGGTGTGGCCCGAGCTTGAGTTGAAGATAGTGTTCTGGATCGAATCGAGCGACGCACGCGAGCTCTCCGGAAGTCGAATGCGGATCGTGTAAGGGCGTCCATTCACAATGATCGGATCGTTTGTAGGAAGCCCATCGAGAATCGCGGTAGCATCCTCCGAAACCTCTGTTGGCGTAAAGCCGAGTCGAGCAGCCAGCACAGGATCAACCTGAAAACTGGTTGCTGGGCCAGAGATCGTGTTATCCACGCCATTCTGGACATCGACAACGCCTGGGATTTTAGCTATCGCATCGCCAACCCTAGGACCAAGTTCATGGAGGAGCCGGGTATCCGGCGAGAAGAGTTTGATCTGGATAGGTTCAGGCGAGTTGGACAGATCGCCAATCATGTCCTGTAGAACCTGGGTAAACTCTACGTCGAGCGCAGGCTCCGTCTTTTTGATCTTAGCGCGGACGTCGGCAATCACGTCGTCGATCGGGCGCGACCGTTTACTCTTGAGGCGCACGGTAAAGTCGCCGGAGTTCGCCTCGGTGACAGCGGCAAGACCCATCTGGAGTCCAGTGCGGCGAGACGTGACCTCAACTTCCGGCGTATCTCGGAGAATCTGTTCAACATGGAGCAAAATACGGTTCGTCTCGGAGAGTGAGGTGCCTGCTGGCGTCAGGTAGTCGAGCACGAAGGCGCCTTCATCCATCTCGGGCAGCAGATCCGTTCCAAGCGCGCGATACCCAAAATATCCAGCGACGATAAGAACGAGACAGGCCAACCCAAGACCAAGTGGATGTTTAAGAGACCACATCAACGCACGAGCATGAAGTTGGAGGGTGCGACGCAGAACTGGGCCGCCATCGTGGTTTCCGAGGCTTCCTTCCGTGGGAGAATCAACCGCCGCATCGTCAGACTGAGGCTTGTTTTTGCCGCGTAGAAGATGCAGCGACAACGCAGGGGTCCATGTCAGCGCAAGTGCGAGCGAGGTCAGCAGTGCCGCAGTCATGGTAATGGCAAGCGCACGGAAAAAGGTGCCGGTGACGCCCGTAACGGCAATCAGGGGAAGAAAGACGACTACGGGCGTGATGGTCGAGAACACCAGAGGAGTCGTGATCTCGTGGAGTGCGCTGCGAACTGCCTCGACGCGCGATTGCCCGCGTTCGCGATGGACCACAATGTTTTCAACAACGACGATTGCGTCATCGATGACCAGACCGATCGCAGCAGCAAGACCGCCTAGAGTCATCAGGTTGAACGACTGCCCGATCAGCCAGAGAAAAAGGATAGTCACCGCGATCGTAACGGGAATGACGAGACCGGCGATAAGCGAAGAACTCCAATCCCGCAGAAAAAGAAAGAGGATGACACAAGCCAGAAGTAAACCGATCAGGATCGCATCGCGAACGCTGGAGATAGATTCCCGGACAAGCTCGGACTGGTCATAAAACGGCATCAAGTGGACGCCATGTGGAAGCTTCGACTGAAGTTGCGCAACCTCATCGGCGACAGCATTGGCGACCTGGACCGTGTTGGACGAGGGCTGCCGTGCGATGTTGAGCAGAACTGCAGGTTTCCCGTTCGACATGACCATCGTATAGACCGGCATCGTCGCGGGCTGTACTGTGGCAACATCAGCGACGCGAACGGGAGCGCCGCCGGGTGTGGTCTTGATAACGAGATTGGAAAGCTCGGAGCTGTTATGAGCCTGCGCGCCAATCAGGCCGAGAATGAGCTGATGGTTTGCTTCGTAGAGTCCTGGCGAGTCGATGATATTCGACGCCTGAATCCCATTGACGAGATCAAGCAGCGTCACGCCGGCAGCTTGCAGCCGAGCCATGTTAGGGACGACGTGAAACTCAGGGACCTGTCCACCCTGCACAACTACTGTGCTGACACCGTTCACGCGATTCAGTGGGGGTTTGAGGTCGTACGTAGCAATCTCCCACAGCCGAGTCTGAGAGACGAGGTCTCTACCCTCCGCATCTCGATCCGTTGTAAGAGCATAGCCAAGAATGGGAAAGGTCGCGAAGGTAAGACGATTGGTAGTGATGTGTGCAGTCGCGGGCAACGTCTGTTGCACTTTTGCCAGAGCTGCATCCGTGAGTTGAAGCGTCCGATACATATCGGCGCCCCAATCAAAAAAAAGACTGACCTCCGCCGAGCCGCGGCTGGTTGTGCTGCGGACGGTGACCAACCCCGGAACGCTGTTGATGGCGTCTTCGATCGGTTTTGTGATCGTAACTTGCATCTGCTCGACGGGCATCACGCCGTTATCGACGCCGATGACAACACGCGGAAAATTGGTGTCGGGAAAGACCGAGATAGGAACCTGCATCGCGCCATACACACCCGCGAGCGTCAAGACGATCAGGAAGAAAAAGATCGGCTTCGATGCGTAGGAGAGCCAGAACCCTTTTGCAGGTGCAGGGCGATCCGAGGCGGCGTCGATCATAGCCGTCACTTCGTGTCCTTCTTCCCAGCCTCAGGCTTCGTTGAGCCATCAGATGCATCGGACTTGCCAGCATCCGCCGCTTCAACCTTAACCTTCGTCCCTTCGTCAAGCCCGTAAGCTCCGGTCGTAATGACAGTGTCAGCAGGAGCGAGGCCGCTGAGCACCTGAACGGACTCCCGCGTCTGTATGCCGACGGTAATGGATCGTTTGCGTGCTGTGCCGTCTGCGGCAATCACCATGACAGATTTAGTCATCCCGTCATTCGCGGTCTGTACTGCTTCAATCGGTATTAACAATGCCGTCGGTGCTGTGCGACCGGTGATGACGGCATGCACAGCGGTTCCGACCTTGAAGAGGTTCTTTGGGTTCTCTACCCGCAGCCAGACCTCAACCGTAGTGCTGCCAGGATCAAGCGCCGGGCTTATCAGCGATACCTTCGCAGCCACAGGATCAGCGACGCCGGGAATGGAAATGGTAGCCGCAGCCCCGAGGTTGAGCTGTTGAGCTTGAATCTGAGTGATGTGCAGTTTCGCCAACAATGCCGAGGTGTCCATCACCGTAATCACTGGTGTCCCGGCGGCGGCAGTCTCACCTGCGAATAGAGGCCGATCCGTCACAACTCCATTGATAGGGCTACGAATCTCGGTATAGCTCAGTTGAGCTTGTGCGCCAAGGTACTTGCCTTTGGCGGAGGTGAGTTGCCCCTTCGCATTTTCAAGAGCAGCTTTACGGCTTACCTGCTGCACTGCCTCAAAGTGCTGTTTTGCAATATCGTAGGCTGCCTGGGCCTGGACAAGCACAGCCTTTGCTGTATCCAGATCGCGTCCAGGAATCGCACCCTGACTGAAGAGTTGGCCTCGTGCATTCACGATGCTCTGGTTCAAATCGAGAGTAGCCTTTGCCTGAGTAAGATCCAGTTGCGCCTTGGTGTAGTCCTCCGGCAGAGTAGCGCGTGTCGCTGTCTCATACATCGCTTGAGCTGCGGTGTACGAGCCTTGGTTGTCGAGAGCTGCAGCTTCAAGATCTTTATTCTCCAGCGTTGCCAGCAATTGTCCCGCTTTGACCTTCGATCCACGTTGTACGTAAAACTTCCGCACCGGAGCCGTAACCTTCGGCGAAATAGCCGCCTGAGCCAGTGGAGCAAGCGTGGCATCCGCGTCGATCTCTTCGGAGATGCTTCCGATCCGCGGATGAACGGCCGTGACCGAAACTTCGGGCGTGGGAGTTTCTTCGGCATTCTTGCATCCACTCATCAGAGACAAAGGAACGCCAAGCAAAACGAAACTCAATGACAAATTCGCTCGAATCATCTTTAGACTTGCCATAGTTAGATCGTTCCTGTCAGGAGCTGTAGATTCGCAAGTGCGGTCTGATAACGCACGATTCCGTCTTCGCGTGCCAACTCAGCTGTGATCAATGAGTTTTGTGCGTCGACAACCTCAAGGACTGTTGCCTCCCCGGCGGCATAGCGCAACCGTGTAAGCCGAAGGCTCTCTTCCGCAGTTTGTGCGCTTAGATCGAATGACTGCAACTGCTCCCGCGCGACAGAAGCCTCAGCGTAGGACTCATCGAGTTGAGCGATAAGTCGGCGCTGGGTCGCAGTAAGTGATGTCTTGGCCGCATCGCGCAGAATCTGCGCCTGGCGTACTTTGTGTTGTGTCGAGAGCCAGTCCCACACAGGGATATCCAGTGTTGCCGTCGCCGAGTAGCCCAGGTTGCGAACCCCATCGCTCCCGCGCGCGGCGAACTGCGCAGCGTCTATACCATAAGCAAAATTTAGACCGAGATCGGGCAGGTAGGCAGCCCGTGCCGAAGCCACATCGAGGCTGCTGACACGAAGGGAGCTCATCGCGCTCTGCAACTCCGGGTTTGATCGAGTCGCTGCAGCATATACCTCAGCACGGCTGGCCAGTGGAGGAGTTGCAGCAGAGACCATAAGAGTAAACGGCGATCGCGGGTCAGGGAAGAGAAGCACCCCAAGCTCAAGCCGAGATTTTCCAACCTGCAATCTTGCATCCGCGAGGTCTCGTTCGCGCTGCTGCTGTTGCAACTGTGCTTTGACGACATCGGCATGAGCCGCCTCTCGGGCTGTCTCTCGTTGTTGCGTCAGCACTGTAAAGCTCGATGCTTCCTGCGCAGCGCGCTCAGCCACAGCCAGTTTTCGATCAGCCGTCAGAGAGCCGTAAAACAGCCCGACAACCGCTGAGACCAGCCCACGCCGGGCGATCTCCATTTCAGCCGAAGCGATCGCCGCCGCCGCCGATGCGCGCGACACAGCCGTGATCTGCTGCAGACCAATAGTCTCCGTAACGACACCTTGGCTGACGTATTCATGCACAGCGTTGTTGGCGATAAATCGCGGCGTAGAGCTGGCAGTGGATGACCCCGCGCTGGCATTCCCTGATCCAGTCGCACCGTTCGCTGGTTGCGTATAAATGAACTGATTGTGGTAAACCACGCCAGGGAGCAGCGCCGCACGCGCAATCGAGCGGTCGAGATTGCTGACACGGCTCGCAGCAACGGCAGCCACAAATCCCGGTTCATTGGCCTTGGCCCGCGAGATCGCCTCATCCAGCGTGATCGCGACGGGCATCGTGCCGGAAGATTGCGCGACAGGGGCCGTCGTAGGTACAACCGCCTCCTGCGCACGCAGTGAACCGCTCATGACGAATGACGTCGCGAAGATGATCGCCCACAGCCTCTCTTTACTAACAAGGCCCGCAATTCGGCGATCTGTCTTCGAGCAAGGAAACATGGCTACTAGCGCCCCACCACAAGCACAGTGAAGGATCCAGGAAGCATAGCAGGCCGAGGCCGTGGATTCTCTGGCGTCGCTGCTGGTCTGGGGCCGAACTCCGCAGTGACCAGGTAAATCTTCCCGTTGCTGGGATCAAATGCCATGGTTCGTGCTCCTCGTTGCGTGGTCAGCGATTGCAGCACCGGATAGTCACTCTTGCCAGCATCGACGATAGTAAGCGTCCCGTCGCCATTCGAGGAGAAGGCAAGTTTGCGTGCACTGTCATAAGCCGCTGCATCCGGTCCATCACCGATCGTCGGTGTCGCAAGGCTCTTGCCCGATCTCGAATCCGTAACTGCCATCTTCTTTCCATCACACACCGAAAAAAGACGATGGCCGGCGATATCGATTGCCATTCCCGACGGAGAATCGCATCCCGTCAGCGGCCACGTCGCTGTTGCTTCCTTTGTCGCCGCGTCAAGTCGAACGATCTCATTCTTGTCTTCAATATTGACGAATACAGTTCCGCTGCCATCGGCGGTTGGAAACTCAGGTTTCCCGGGAAGTGGAATCGTAGCGGCGACAGTCCGCTGCTTTGTATCGATAACCGTCACATTTTTGCTGCGCCCGTTGAAGGCCCAGACTGTCTTCGTGTGCGGCTCGAACACAATGCCATCGGGATTCGTCCCGGCACCGATGGAGGCCACTTTCTCGAAAGAGTTGCGGTCAAAGATAACGACAGCGTTGGCGCCACCATCGGAGATATAGCCAAACTTGCCGTCGCTATCAAACGCGACGCCATGCGTCCCCTTCAGCCCGGAGATGCTCCCAATCACCTTGCCAGTTCCTGTATCCAAAACCTCAACGTGTGTCCCATGTGTGACGTACAAGTGATGCATCTGGGGATCGACGGCGAGATAATCCCATCCCCCCTCGCCCCCCACAGTCCACTTGGCCTGAATGCTGAATGGCTTTTGCGCCTGCGCATAGCTGGACGCCATAAAAACTAAGGTTGCAGCAGGAATAAGGAACATCTTGCCGAGGGGGTCACAAATGCGTCTGCTAATCATAAGACTCTCCAAATTCTGCTCGGCGGCAAGATTGCGGCCGGCCCCCTCCACTATTACAGGCAAAGCTTAAGCCAAACTGAAGAAGCGCGAAGTCTGGTCAACGAAGCAGACTGGGCTTACTAAAAATCATTCGCGCCATTCTTGGATCAGGGCCGGAATCTTTCCGGCGTTGGGTTGGCCGATCGGTGAAAGATCGAGAGGCCGCCGAACGATCACCATCGTACCCTCGCCCGGCTTGCTTTTGATCTCGATAGTTCCGTGAAATTTCAGCACAATGGCTTTGGAGATGGCGAGCCCGAGCCCGGTTCCTCCTGTGTGCCGGCTGCGCGAAGGATCGCTACGGTAGAAGCGATCGAAGATATATGGCAGAATCTCCTGTTCAATCCCGCTGCCTTCATCCTCGATACGCAGCTCGCACCACTCTCCCGAAGACCCGGCAGTCACATGTACCGCACCGCCACTTTTCGTGTGCTGCAATGCATTCATCAGAAGATTCGAGCAGAGCAGTTCCAGTTCTTCCCCACCGCCACGGACCATCGGCGACTCAGGGACGGAAACCAGGACCACTACGCCACGGAGTTCGGCGAAGGACGCAAGTTGTGAGACAACCGTCTTCACCACCTTTGCCAGATTCGCCGAACCCCCAGTCGATACTACATCGGCCATCTGGGTACCCTCTACACGGGCGAGCGTCAGCATCTTCGCCACGATCTCTTCCATCCTTTCGCAATCTGTCAAACACCGTGCAAGCCCATCTTGATACTCACTCGGCGTTCGAGTTCTCACTGTAAGAAGCTGCAGCGATGATTTAACGACTGCAACTGCCGTCTTCAGCTCATGCGTAGCATCGCTGACAAATTGCCGCTGTTGATTGAAAGATCGCTCCAGTCGTTGCAAGACAGTTTCCAGCGCAGACGCAAGGGGAGCAAGCTCCGTTATTTCGCGAATCCGATCCGACGGTTCAAAGTGCCATGAAGTAACGGAGACATTGGCTGCTTGCGCCGCCAGCTCGTCAAGCGGCGCGAGCCCTCTGCGAAGTAACCAGAACATGCACAATCCCGTAAGAATAACAAGGAACAGGCTCATCAGCCCATAAAATGCGACTGCCTCCCGTATCGCCTCCCAGACAGGCCCCGTCGGCGAGCCGTAAACGATTGTGACCCGCCGTGGAATGCCGCCACCTATGTTCCCTGGATCGACGATCCGCATCCCATTGATCCGGATCGTTCGATATCGTCTTCCGTCCACATTGATCTCTTCAAATGATTTCGCCGTCGGCCTTCTTGCCTCCGCTGGAATCGTCCAGCCCGGAGAATGTCCCAGTATGTGAAGATTGTCGTCCCATACCTCATAGAGATCCCGGTGAGGCAGGGTCGCCTCGGTGCCATCGAGCATCACATTGTCCCGCGCGTCCTCGGCATCCTGAACGGCGCCAAGCAACGAATCGGCACGGCCTCGGAGCATGATATTGAAGGCATGAAACCGCACGTGCCGCTCGTAGATCAGTGCCAGCCCCGTGCCACAGAGGGCCGAAGCTACTTCTACCAGAAGCACCGAGGCAATCAGCCGCATCTTAATGGAAGAGAGTCTCATGTCTGCGGTTGCTCCCTGAGTGACAAGCGATACCCTCGCCCTCGAAATGTTTCAATGCTTGGCTCTTCGACATCCGCATCAAGTTTGCGGCGCAGATTCGACACATGCGCTTCAACGACATTGGAGTGGCGTTCCCAGTTATAGTCGTAGAGGTGTTCGAGAAGTTCACGCTTCGACACGATCACCCGAGGCCGATGTATCAGGTACTCCAGAATGTGGTACTCCGTAGGAGTCAGATCGATCGGTGAGCCGGCACGCCTAACCAGCTGCTGAATCGTATCAAGCTCAATATCGCAGACTCGCATCACGGGATGCGCGATACCCTTGCCTCTTCGGATCAATGCTTTGACTCGTGCCACCAGCTCGCCAAGGTCAAAGGGCTTGGAGAGGTAGTCGTCGGCACCGGCATCGAGCAGTTCAATGATCGAGGATGCTTCGCCTCGGGCTGTGAGGATTAACACAGGCGTGCGATCGCGATCGGCCCGAAGTCTCTTGAGTACGCCCTGGCCATCGAGCAGAGGCAGCATTAAATCCAGAATAATCAAATCGTAGCAACGATTCTCTGCAAGAAGGGAGCCCTCTCTCCCATCGAAGGCGCAGTCTACAGCAAAGCCGGCAATCTCTCGAAGGGCCACCGCAATATTTTCCGCCAGACGCAACTCGTCTTCGACAAGCAGAATACGCATACACAAAGTATCAACGAGGAATGCTTAAGAGTTCCTGAAGAAAGGGGAATAGTTGCTCGGCCGGGCTTTTCAAGCGTTCTTTGGGACGAAGGAGCAACCGAAGCCCGCGAGGAGTGCAGTGCAGGTAGCGGTGCGGGCTGCTAAGTGGGCGCTGGTCGAGATTGAAGTGATTGCGGTGATAGGGGCACGCACCTTGTATTGTTGTTCCCTGCATCGAAGGATAGCTGCGCTATCTTTCGGGCGGAGGCGTGTGATAGAAAAGTGATTTGCGGACGGACCACTTTGCCTCCTTCGAGGGTGTTGCGGGTCACAAGTCTGGCGATGCTCCTGACGGGGCTGCTTTGGAGATTGAGATGGCAGAAGGAACCTGTGATATCGGTTTGATTGGGCTGGCGGTGATGGGCCAGAACCTCGTGTTGAACATGAACGACCACGGGTACAAGGTTGCCGTGTTCAACCGGACCACATCGAAGGTCGATGAGTTCCTTGCCGATGAGGCGAAGGGGACGCAGGTGGCAGGGACACACTCGGCCAAGGAGCTATGCGCGGCACTGAAGTTGCCGCGGCGAGTGATGCTGATGGTGAAGGCGGGCGAGGTGGTCGATCAGACGATTGAGCTTGTGCTGCCACATCTGGAGAAAGGCGATATTCTGATCGACGGCGGGAACTCGCTGTTCACCGATACGAACCGGCGGACAAAGGAGCTGGCGGCGAAGGGAATTTTGTTTATCGGGACCGGGGTTTCGGGCGGTGAAGAGGGAGCGCGGTTCGGCCCTTCGATCATGCCGGGGGGAAATCCTGCGGCGTGGCCACATGTGAAGGAGATATTTCAGGCGATTGCGGCGAAGGTGGACGGTGGGGTTCCGTGCTGCGACTGGGTGGGTGAGGACGGCGCGGGGCACTATGTGAAGATGGTGCACAACGGGATCGAGTATGGCGATATTCAACTGATTTGCGAGGCGTACCAGTTGTTGAAGGATGGGCTGGGTCTGGGTGCGGACGAACTGCATGAGGTCTTCGCGGAGTGGAACAAGGGCGAGCTGGACAGCTACCTGATCGAGATTACGGCGACGATCTTTGCGAAGAAGGACGATGACGGCAAGCCGATGGTCGACAAGATTCTGGACACAGCGGGACAGAAGGGAACGGGGAAGTGGACGGCGATCTCTGCGCTGGACCTGGGGATGCCGGTGACGCTGATTGGAGAGAGCGTGTTTGCACGATGCCTGTCGGCGCTGAAGGACGAGCGGATTGCTGCTTCGAAGGTGCTCGATGGACCGAAGAAGACGCTGATGCACGCCGGAATCGACAAGAAGGAGTTCATCGAGGATGTGCGGCGGGCACTGTACTGCTCGAAGATGATCAGCTATGCGCAGGGGTATATGTTGCTGCACGAGGTGGAAAAAGAGATGAAGTGGAATTTGAATATGGGCGGCATTGCGCTGATGTGGCGTGGCGGCTGCATTATTCGCAGCGTGTTTCTTGGAGACATCAAGAAAGCGTTCGACAAGAATTCGAAGCTGCAGAGTCTGTTACTGGATGAGTTCTTCTCGAGCGCGCTGAGCAAGTACCAGGCGTCGTGGCGAAAGGCGATTGTGCATGCGATTGAGATCGGCGTGCCGGTTCCGGCGTTTACTACGGCACTGTCGTTCTATGACGGATATCGGTGCGAGCGGCTTCCGGCGAACCTGCTGCAGGCGCAACGGGACTTCTTCGGCGCGCATACGTATGAGCGTGTGGATAAGCCGCGAGGCGAGTTCTTCCATACGAACTGGACCGGACGCGGCGGTAAGGTATCTTCATCGACCTATAACGCGTAGTTTTTTTCGGCATGACAAAAAGAGCCAGAGGGATTGCCCTATGGCTCTTGATGAAGACGATGAGTCTCTCGAAGGGTTACTTCAGATGCTGCCAGGCATCGTAGGTGAAGATGCCGAGGATGCCGGCGGTCATGAGACCTGCGGCAACGCCAAAGATGCGAACGAACGGCTGAAGCCTTGTGACCTTGCGAATAATTTCGGATTGAAGCTCCTGCTCGTGGGAGGCGGTTTCGCTGAGGAAGAGCTGGTCCTCTTCATATCGGGTCAGCTGTCCCTTGTAAGCGAGCAGGCCGAGAAAACAAGCTACAATTGCTGCCCAGATAATCAGCAAAACGGGTATAGCATCCATCGCGGTCATAGCTGTTCCTCCGCCCTATGGCAGGGCCGACGTTTTTGGAAGGTCTATAACCTAATGAACTGTGAGGCTTACGCCGGTAACAGACCGCCCGCCGCAATCATACGCCATTCGACGGAGACATAAGCAGAGTTTTTGAGGGAGAGTGCAGGTGGTTATCCGGTGTTCAGTTTTAGTGATGAGACGTCCACTGGATGGCGACAGCTGCGACGGTAGCGACGGCTGCGAGGACAATCCCTAGCATGGCGACGATGAACCAGGCGGCGCGATTGGCGGCCTCGGGAGAGGGCTGGGTGATGCCCATGGTGTTGATGAAGGCGTTTGAGATGAGGAGGAGAAACTTCATGAGCTTTCGATGGTGAATTGAGGAGATAGTAGCAGAAATCGAATCGGAGGCGGGGTGGGTGCATCTATTGAATGAGGGCTTGCCGGAGCGGTGGCAGGCGCATACACTTAAGGTGGTCTGGGAAAAGACTGTTTTGAGGAAGACAAGGAGATTTGCGATGTCTACTGCTGCTGTTACCCCTGAAGTTGTTGTTGGTGCTCCGGCTTCGACGCCTGTAACTCTAACTCCTGCAGCGATCAACAAGGTTCGGGAGATTATGACGACGCAAAACCCGGTTCCGGCAGGGCTGCGTATCGGTGTGGTTGGCGGGGGATGCTCGGGCTTCCAGTACTCGATGTCGTTCGAGAACCAGAGCGGGATGATGGACAAGGTCTATAAGTTTGAGGATCTAAAGGTGTTTGTGGACGCTACCTCGGCGATGTATCTGCAGAACTGCACGGTGGACTATGTGGAGACTCTGGAAGCGGCAGGGTTCAAGTTCGAGAATGCCGCGGTGAAGAGCACCTGCGGTTGCGGATCGAGCTTCAGCGTTTAGTTTTTTCAGGTTTTGTAAGAAAAAAAAGTTCCGGCGTTGTCCGGGGCTTTTTTTGCGTTTTTGCGGGTGTTTTTGCAAGGGGGTTTCGCAAAACGTGGTGTTTTTTGCTGGTATTTTTGTGGTGGTTCGCTGGTGGTAAGTGCAAAAAACATGGTTCTTCGACGACCGTTCTGCGGTGGGCTAAAAACACGCCAACTTTTTGAAATATTTTTTGCTGCTCTTGTTTCCCAGACATGAGCGCAGGTGCGGCGCGCGATGACCTGGGTGCCGGGTGGGGTCTGCGGTGGCGCGAATAACCCACCCTTCGCAAAAGCGCGAAGGATGGGCCACCCGGCTTTGGTTTCCGTCTGCAACAGCAGAGCCCTGCGGGATGACAAACAAAGGGAGAGGCAAGTGCAAGTGCAACTGCGATCGGACTACGGAGCGGCTTGCTCGGGGGTGTGGAGGTAGGGGATGCCGTTTTTCATCCATGCGGGTTCGGGGCCGGCCTTTAGTTCGTAGTCGAAGAACTCTGCCATGCGGGCGGCGTAGTCGCGCTGGTTGGCGAGGCGGCGGAGGTGGTGGGGCTCGCCGTTGTAGGAGTACATCCAGGCGGGTTTGCCGAGGCGGCGGAGGGCGAGGAAGAATTCGATGCCCTGATACCAGGGGACGGCGTCGTCGGCGTCGTTGTGGAGGATGAGGAGCGGGGTCTGGATGCGGTCGACCTGAAAGATGGGGGAGTTGTCGATGTAGCGGAGCGGATACTCCCATGGTGAACCGCCGATGCGACTTTGGGTCTTTTCGTACTGGAACTGACGGGGACGGCCGCTGCCCCAGCGGATGCCGTCGTAGGCGGAGATCATGTTGGCGACGGGCGCGCCATCTTCGGCGGCTTTGAAGCGCGTGGTCTGGGTGACCATGTAGGCGATCTGGTAGCCGCCCCAGCTGTGACCCTGGATGCCGATGTTCTTCTCGTCTACGAAGCCGCGGGCCGTGATGGCGTTGACGCCGCCGAGGACGGCTTTGAGGGCGCTTTCGCCAGGGTAGCCGGTGGTGTAGACGATGTCGGGCGTGAAGACGAGGTAGCCGTTGGAGACGTAGTAGCTGATGTCGAGCGAGTCTCTGGGGCGCGGGTCGATGAAGTGATTGAGGTTCTGCGAGAGCTTCTCGTAGAGGTAGACGATCATGGGGTACTTCTTGTGCGAGTCGAAGTTTTCAGGCTTGTAGAGGATGCCCTGAAGAGGGACGCCGTCAAGGTTTTCGAAGCTGACCATCTCGTCGGTGCCCCAGAGCAGAGAGGATTGCTGCGGGTTGGCGTTGGAGATTTTTTGCAGGTTTTTAAAGGAGCCGCCGGTGATGAGCAGGTCGGGGAATTTTGTGTAGGTCTGCGCGGTGAGAGCGTAGACGTCGGCGTCTTTGGCTTTGATGGGGTTGCTGTAGTCGTCGGCGGTGAGAAGGAGTTTGGTGGGTGCGGCTTTGGCGTCGATGCGGGTGGTGAAGAAGCCGGAGTCGCGGGTGACGGTGTCTTCGGCGCGGAGGAGGAGGGGTGTGGCGGGGTCGATGCCCTGGTCGTCGGCTTCGGGCTGGCGACGCTCGCGGACGATGCGGAGCTGCAGGTGCTGGGCGCGACCGAGGCCATGGGTGAGGTTGATGGCGGAGGTGCCGTCGGGAGCGATCTGCCAGATGTCGTAGTGATCGTAGAGGAGGATCTGCTTGTCGCCTCTGGTCCACTCGCCGGCTCCGTAGGGTGCCGGTGTGCTGGGGGTGTCTTGTTCTTCGTTCCAGAATTTTGCGGGGAGCTTTGCGGTGAGGTTGACGGACTTGCCGGAGGGGACGGCGATGGTGTTCCAGTCTTTGCCGTCGAAGATGATGAGGTAATGGCCATCGGTGGACCAGCGCATGGCACCTTCGTGTTTTTTGAGGAGGAGAGTGCGGTTGCCGGTGTCAACGTCGACGAGGTAGGTGTCGGAGAGACGCTCGCCGTAGTCCTGAATGTGGCGATACTCACGCTCGTCGGTGCCGAGGGCGTAGCGGCCGGATTGGTTGGGGACGACTTCTGCAAGTGTCTCGTCGGCGAGCTGAATCATCTTGTGGCCGGGGATGAGGTAGACGGCGCGGAAGGAGCGATTGAGGTCGGCGGAGGCGCGGACTTTCTGGATGGGTGGGATGGACTCTTCGTTGTAGCTCCAGAGATCGAAGGAGGGTTTGTCGGGGTCTATGGTGGCGGGAGGACGGGGCGGCGAAGGAGGCGCGGCGCCGAAGAAGAGGCGGGTGCCGTCTTTGGAGAAGGTGAGCGCGGCGTGGTCGTGGATGACGAAGCCGGAGCGGAAGCCGGGAGTTGCGGTGGAGACGATGAGGTCGGCTTTGGGTTCGGCGGCCTTCCAGAGATAGAGGTTGTAGAGAGGCTTCTTTTCGTCGATTCTGGTGGGGTTGCCGATGAAGGCCAGCTCGTTGGACTCTTCGTTCCAGGCGAGGTGCCGGTAGCGGGCTTTACCGGAGATGAGCTCGTGGGGGTCACCGCCTGTGGTGGCGAGAGTGAAGACGCCGTCGGTTTCGGATTTGGGTGAGACGACGGCGTAGGCGAGAGATTTGCCGTCCTGGCTGAGTTGATAGTCGAAGACATCGGGGAGTTCGCGTGTGGTCTGGTCGGCGAGTTTGAGGAGGGTGAGGGGAGAGCCGAACTCGGGAGTTTCGCGAGAGCCTGCGGCACGGGCAGGACGAGCTTCCGCTGCGGAGGATCTTTCGTCGGCTGCGTGAGCGGTTGGTGCGGGGTACTTGAGATAGGCGACGAATCCGTCGGATTTTTTGGGAAGCTGGAAGCTCTTGATGTCGGGTACGCGCGTGGCTTTGAAAGTTGCGAGGTCGATGACGACCAGATCTTCGTGGGCAGGCATGCGAGGGCCGGACTTCTCGGCCTTCGTCTTTTCGACGACGGCGTGAGTGGGGTAGGCGAGGAAGACGAGGGTTTTGGAGTCGTTGGTGAAGGCGAGATGGACGGTGTGGGGAGGCGGAGGACCCTCGGCGTTGGGATCGTCGGGTGGAGGCGGCGGAAGCTCGCCAGCGCTTTCGCGAGACTCCTTGCCGGTGGAGAGATTGCGGATGACGACGTCACCGTCGCCTTCGAGGGGGAAGAGGGCGTAGGCGACGTAATGGCCGTCGGGGGAGAGTACCTGCCCGGAGAGCGTGCGCCAGGAGTCGAAGTCTTTTGCGGTGATGGGGCGCTTCTGGGCGAGGGCCAGAGGGGAGAGGCAGAGGAGGGCGAAGAGGGCGATGCAGGTGTGGCGGGGGCGGGCGCTGTTGCGATGAGCCATGGGTCTCCTTGTCGCTGAAGGATTCAGGTTAACAAATACTGCGGTGCGATGGGTGTGGGACGGCTGAGGTACCACGGAAGACGCAGGCGAGAGGCAATTTCGCGCACCGAACGTCTAAGATGGACGAGAACAATGCGAGAGGCAACCGCAGATCCCCTGCGGGGATGACAACTTCGGGGATGACAACTTCGGGGATGACAACTGCGGGGATGACAACAAGGAAGGCAAGTGCAAGGGCGATATGACTGAGTTTGTGATCAAGCTGGCGGACGAGCGGGGGCGGGTGCAGGAGCAGAGCCATGCTGCGGCTACGGCGGAGGAGCTGCGGGCCCGGTTTACGCAGGCGGGGTATTACGTTTACTCAGTAAAAGCGAAGAGCATGCTGGGGGCGAGCAAGAAGAAGGTGAAGCTGGAGACGTTCCTGATCTTCAACCAGCAGTTCCTGACGCTGATTCGCGCGGGGTTGCCGATTCTGGGTTCGCTGGAGTTGCTGGCGCGGCGACAGAAGCTGCCGCACTTTCGCGCGCAACTGGAGGATGTGGCGGCGCGGGTGAAGACGGGAGAGTCGATCTCGCAGGCGTTTGAGGCGCAGGGCGGGTTTCCGGTGGTGTATACGACGACGCTGCTGGCGGGGGAGCGGTCGGGCAATCTGGAAGAGGTGCTGCAGCGTTTTCTGGATTTTCAGCGAGTGTCGCTGACGTTTCAGAAGAAGCTGAAGGCGAGCCTGATCTATCCGGCGCTGCTGGTGGTGATGGTGATCGCGCTGTTCATCTTTTTGATCACGTTTGTGGTGCCGCGGTTTGCGCAGTTGTATGACCAACTGGGGACGAAGCTGCCGGCGATGACGACGTTTCTGCTGGAGTTGGGAAAAGGGGCGCAGCACTACGGGATCTACGTCGGTGCGGTGGCGGGGATCGTTGGGTTTCTGCTGTACCGGTGGTCGAAGACGGATTCGGGTGCGAACCTGATCGACAAGATTCGGATCTCGGTGCCGATCTTTGGCGGTGTCTGGCTGAAGTATCAGGTGGGATTGTTTTCAAGGACGCTGTCGACGCTGTTGACGGGCGGGTTGCCGCTGGTGCCTTCGCTGGAGACTTCGGCGCGGTCGATCGATTCGCGACAGATTGCCAGCGCGGTGTACCGGTCGGTGGAGACGGTGCGTGAAGGGAAGGGATTGTCTGCGAGTCTGGAGACGACGAAGATATTTCCAGAGCTGGCGATCGAGATGATCGAGGTGGGCGAGTCGACGGGAGCGCTGCCGCAGATGCTGAACTCGGTGGCGGAGTTCTTTGAAGAGGATGTGCAGACGAACCTGACGGCGGCGATGAGTCTGATTGAGCCGGCGATCCTGATCCTGATGGGGCTGGTGGTGACGACGATTCTGATTGCGCTGTATCTGCCGATCTTCAGCTTGAGCGCGGGTGGGGCGGCCGGGGCGCAGTAACGGCCTGGTAAGGCGTAACGGCGATCCAAAGGATAAGAGCTGATAAGAGACGACCGCGGATGATGCGGATTCAAGAACAGGCAACAACAAAAGCGAAATGCAGGGATCTCTCCACTACACGGCTCACGATGAGACTGTGAGCCGCTTCGGTCGAGATGACGGCTTTTTGCGGAGTGAAGAGAAACTAGAAAAGGCAAAAGCTCTAAATGGCTTTGAGGGCGCGTTTGGCGGCGAGGGAGAGCATGAGGCGGGAGAAGCCGCTGAAGATCATGCTGATGCCGACGAGCGTGCCGATGACCCAGACGGAGCTTGCCGGCCATGAGTACCAGATCATAACGGCGAGGATGAGGGTGACGATGCCGTCGACGATGAGCCAGCCGGCACCGTGGCGGGGACGGAGCTGGAAGAACTGGATGAACTCGACGATGGCCTCGAAGAAGAGATAACAGGCGAGGATGAGGGTGAGGGCGAAGAGGGCGTCGAGGGGATGGATGATGAGGTAGACGCCGGTGAAGAGGTAGACGGCTCCGATGAGCAGCTCCCAGATGAGGCCGCCGGTGGTGTGAGTTTTGAAGGCGAAGATGAAGTGAGTAAAGCCGCTGACGACCATGAGCCAGCCGAAGATGAGCGTGATGGCGATTCCGGAGACGGAGGGAATGGAGATGGCGAAGAGGCCGGCGAGGATGAGGAGGATGCTGAGGGCGATAGACCAGTTGATGGCTTTGGGGGCGAGGGCGGAGAGCGCGGTTGGGGTGATGCTCATTGAGGTCCTCCAAATGAGGTAGTTACACGTCCCGGTCTTGGGCGGAGGATATCATAGAAGTCTGATCCGGGTATTGAGGGGATTCCCGCATGAGTGGGGACAGGCGGGTTTGTGCGGCGTTAAATGACGCGAAGGTGTGAGTAACAGATAGCTGGAAGAGGAGTCTTACGGATATGGCAATGGCACCGTTGGCGATACCAATTGAGCAGGGGATGGATGAGGTGGAGCGGGCGCAGCTTCTGGCTCGGCGCTACTATGCGGAGTTTGTGGATCTGAAGAACTTCAAGATCTCGCATGAGCTGTTCAAGAGCGTTCCGGTGGACATGATGTTCCGGTACAACTTCGTTCCGCTGGAGCAGATGGAGGGGCGGCTGGCGATTGCGGTGTCCGATCCCTCGAAGCTGATGGTGCTGGACGAGATTTCGGGGCTGCTGGGTCAGCGGTTGGTGACGCGGGTGGCTACGCTGAGCCAGATCTCGGAGCTGCTGAAGAAGACGGAACAGAGCCAGCGCGTGCTGGATGAGGCGAGTGAAGGTTTGGCGTTCGATGTGTTGTCGGGAGATGACAACCAGGACTCGAATATCTCGATTGAACGGCTGACGAGCGAGGATGACATCTCGCCGATTATCCGGTTGGTGGATACGACGATTTTTACGGCTCTGGAACGGCGGGCTTCGGATATTCATCTTGAGACGTTCGACGATTGCCTGATGGTGAAGTACAGAATCGACGGCGTGCTGCAGCAGGCGATGGCTCCGATTGCAAGGGAGCACCATCAGACGATTCTTTCGCGCATCAAGGTTATGAGCGAGCTGGATATTGCCGAGCGACGCGTGCCGCAGGACGGACGGTTCCGGGTTCGGTACAAGGGAAGACTGATCGACTTTCGTGTTTCGATTATGCCGACGGTGCATGGCGAGAACGCTGTGCTGCGCGTGCTGGATAAAGAGTCGATGTCGGAGAAGTTTAAACAGCTGAGCCTGGATGTGGTGGGATTTGCCGAGAAGGATCTGACTCGGTTTCGGCGATACATCAAAGAACCTTATGGCATGGTGCTGGTGACAGGGCCTACGGGTTCGGGTAAGACGACGACTTTGTATGCGGCGTTGAATGAGATCAAGTCTGAGGAAGACAAGATCATTACGATTGAAGACCCGGTGGAGTATCAGATTCGCGGGATTACGCAGATTCCGGTGAATGAGAAGAAGGGGTTGACGTTTGCGCGAGGGCTGCGGTCGATTCTGCGTCATGACCCGGACAAGATTCTTGTCGGTGAGATTCGAGACGCGGAGACGGCGCAGATCGCGATCAACTCGGCGCTGACGGGGCATCTTGTTTTCACTACGGTCCACGCGAATAACGTGGTCGATGTGCTGGGACGTTTTTTGAATATGGGTGTCGAGCCTTACAACTTTGTTTCGGCGTTGAACTGCATTCTGGCGCAGCGGCTGGTGCGGCAGGTTTGTGAATTTTGCGTGAAGGATGTGCACTACAGCGATGCGGAGCTGCACGCGAGCGGGCTCGACCCGGCGGATTGGCGTGGGTTCAACTTCCGTGAAGGGGCTGGATGTATTGAGTGCGGCGGAACGGGATATCGCGGGCGGTCGGCGATTCATGAGCTGCTGGAGTTGGATGATGAGATTCGCGAGATGCTGCTGTCGAAGAAGCCGGGGAGCGAGATTCGGAAGAAGGCTCGCGAGAAAGGGATGGCGTTTCTGCGGGATTCAGCGCTGGAACGGGTGCGGGACGGGATTACTACGCTGAGGGAGATCAATAAGGTTACGTTTATTGAGGCTGGCCGGTAGGGACCGATCTTGCGGCTGATGGATAGCCTCGGCAGGACAAAGGCTTAACACAGATTTGCACAGATGACACGGATTTAAGAAAAGAAACTGCAAGAGCAACTGCAGGAACAACGACAAATGCGGGGATTCTTCCCCTTTCGAGAAGCTCAGGGGCAGAATGACAACTCTTGCTGGATGATGTTCTGCACGGTTTACTGCCTGGTGTACCCGGAAGGTCGCAAGTAGTGGTAATCGATCGAGCAGGATAGTCTAGGACGGAATGGAAATTTTACCGAAGACATTGGGGACGCGGCCTCGGCTGGCGGTTGAGGTTCGGGCGGAGGGTGTGGTGGCTGCGCGTGCAGAGGATGCGGCTGCTCTGGTGACGGCTGTGGCGCGTGCAGATGTCGCGGAGGGCGCGGTGACGCCGGGGTTGAAGATGGGCAATATCGCCGACAAGACTGCTGTGACTGCCGCGGTGCGGAAGGTGCTGGACGGCATTGCGGGGAGCGGGCGAGAACGGCTGCGGGATGTGACGGTGGTGGTGCCGGATTCGGCGGCTCGGGTTTTGTTTGTGGATTTCGATCAACTGCCGGCGAAGGCGTCGGAGGCGTTGCCGGTGGTGCGGTTCCGGCTGAAGAAGCTGCTGCCGTTCGACGTGGATGACGCGATGGTGAGCTACCAGGTGATGTCGAGCGGGAAGAACTCGATCCGATTGCTGGCAGTGGCGATGCCGAAGGCGGTGCTTGAAGAGTACGAGAGTGTTGTGCTGGCGGCGGGGTATCTGCCGGGCGCGGTGCTGCCGAGTACGCTGGCGGCGCTGGCGGGTTTGGAGGAGACGGACGCTGCTGTGCTGATGGTGAATGCAGGGCAGGGGACTCTGACGACGGCGATTGTTCAGGCGGGGGTGCTGCTGCTGCATCGGTCGGTTGATATGAGTGCGGGCGGGGGTACGCCGCTGGAGGTTAAGAGCGTTGTGCCGGTGGTGGACCGGGAGAGTACGGTGCAGGAGTGGGCACAGCAGGAGGCGCTGGGACCGGGTGGATGGGACCGGTTCGATGCGGAGGCTGCGATGCAGACTTCGGTGGTGGAGACGGCGGTGCTGCGCGAGGTTGGATCGAGGGTTGCCGGACGCGATGTGGCGCAGGCGGTGAGTGTGGCGGCGGCGTACTTTGAGGATTCGCTGCAGCGGTCGCCGGAGCAGTTGTTGGCCGCGGGAACGTTGGGCGCGGAGATGGTGTCGGCGATGATGGAAGAGAACGGGGTGGAGGGGCTGCGGGTACGCGAGATGGTGGATGCGGGGATGATGCAGGCGGGAGCGGTGACGTCGAGCGTGCCGCGCGGCTGGCTGGCGGGCGTGAGGGGAGCGCTGAGAAACTGATGCGGATCTCTGTCAATCTTGCGAGTCGACCGTTTGTGGAGTTGCGACCGCTGTTTGCGCGGCTGCGGTTGGCGATGGGTCTGCTGGTGCTGCTCGGGATCGGGTTGGGGTTTGCATTGCGCGCGCTGAATGCAAAGGCGAGTGTGGCCCAGGCGCAGATGGATGATCTGAAGGCGAAGACGAGACAGTACCAGCAGGAGCGGCTGACGAATGAGGCGAGGATGCATCAGCCGCAGAATATGGCGGTGCTGGAGCGGTCGCAGTATTTGAACGCGGTGTTTGCGCGGAAGAGTTTCAGCTGGACAGCGGTGATGATGGATCTCGAGAAGGTGCTGCCTGTGGGTGTGCAGGTGACGAGTATTGAGCCGGTGATCTCGAAGGAAGGCGATGTTTCGATCCGGCTGCGAGTGAGCGGGGACCGTGGACGCGCGGTGCAACTGGTGAGGAATCTGGAGACGTCGCAGCGGTTTTTGCAGCCGCGACTCTCGTCGGAACAGGCGCAGACGCAGGAGGGCAATCGCGGGGGTGGTGCGGCGCAGATGCTGACGCCGGGTGCAGTGCAGTTTGAGATTCTGAGTGGGTATAATCCGCTGCCGGCAAAACCGCTGAAGGAGATTGCAGCGAAAGAGGACGATTCGGCGAAGGTCAAAGCTAAGGTGAAGACGAAGAGGCGGCCGCTTCCTCGTCAGAAGAGTTCGCCCGCACACGTGGTTAAAGCACCTGCGCAGAAGGGAGCTCCGCGATGACAACTGTGGCGACGGAGAAGCGCAAGGCAGTAGCTGCGAAGGAGTGGACAGAGAAGGCGCGGAAGCTGGGCACGCTGCTGAACCTGCATATTACAGGCGTGGTGGTGCTGGGGCTGGTGAATGTTTATCTGCTGGCACATATCGCGTTCGCCTGGCGTGCGGCGATGGGCGATAACGTACAGTCGATCACAGAGCAGACGATTTCTATGAAGACGGCGGAGATTGCGCGACGGCCGCTGGAGGGACTGGACGCGAAGCTGGCGCAGGCGACCAAGGACGCGGATAAGTTTTCCAGGCAGCGGCTGCCGTTTGCGAACTCCGAGGTGGCGGGGGAGCTTGGTGCGCTGGCGAAGAAGGAGGGCGTGAAGCTGACGCGAGGTCAGTATGCCTACGAGCCGGTGATGCAAGGCACGGCGGGAGAGCTGATCGAGGCGAAGATCGATGCGAGTTTGAGCGGAGACTACAGGCCGCTGGTGTTGTTTGTGAATGCTCTGGAGCGGGACAAAATGTTTTTCCTGATCAATGGAGTGACACTGACGGGACAACAGAGCGGGACGGTTGGGCTGCGGCTAAGGATGACGACGTATCTGCGATCTCCGGTGGGGACGGAGAGTACGGAGAAGACTGTGGCGGGAGCGGGGGGCGATGCTGCGGATGATGCGTCGCATACTTCTGTGAGTGCTGCGGGTGCCTCCGGCGCTCCTGTTAAGGGAGGCCGGCGATGATGATACGGCTGACTCCGGACCAATGGAAAAAAGGCGGTGTGATCGGTGCGTTTGTGCTGGTGATGGCGGGGGTTTTGTACTACGAGCTGTGGGATGACGGCCCGACTGCTCCGGTAGCCGCACCTGTGGTTATGACGTCGCCGTCGGCTCCGGCAGTGAAGCCGGGTGCTGTGGTTGCGGTGCCTCCGGGTAATGTAGCGGGCGCTGCGGCGAAGAGCCTGGGAACGACTGCCGCGCAGCTTGATCCGACGCTGCGGATGGAGGCGATGCTGGTGACCGAGTCGCTGGTGTATTCGGGGAGTGGGCGAAATATCTTTTCTGCGAGCTCGGTGCCGGTGGATATTCCCAAGCCGATTGCGTCGGTGCGGGTGAAGGGGCCCGTGGGTCCGGTCGCTCCACCACCACCGCCTGGGCCACCGCCGCCACCGCCGATCGACCTGAAGTTTTTTGGGACGGCCAGCGGGGCGAATGGGAAGCGGATGGCGTTTCTGCTGCATGGCGAGGATGTGTATCTGGCGACCGATGGCGAGATCGTGCAGCGGAAATATAAGGTCATCTCGGTTTTGGCGAACTCCATTGTGGTGGAGGATCTGACGAACAATAACCGGCAGACGCTGCCGTTGCTGGCGCGGTGAGGCGGTTGCGATGAAGGATTGCTTGCGATCGGAGTTGAAGCGGCAGGGTGAGCAGGGCTTCATGCTGGTGGGACTGATTGTTGCGATCTTTATTATTCTGCTGGCGCTGAGCGTGGCTGCTCCGAAGATGGCGCAGGAGCTGCGGCGGGAGCGCGAGGTGGAGACGATCCATCGGGGCGATCAATATGTGCGGGCGATCCGGGTGTTTTACAGGAAGAATGGCCACTATCCGGGGTCGGTCGAGCAACTGGAGAAGACCAACAACGTGCGGTATCTGCGGCAGCGGTATCTGGACCCGATGACGGAGAAGGATGACTGGCGGCTGATCCATGTGGGCGAAGCGAAGACGACGGTGAAGGGATTTTTTGGACAACCGCTGAGCGGAATGGCTCCGGGGCTGGGTGCGGCTGCGGGATCGATCTCGCAGGGACAGGGTACGACGCCTGGCGGCTCTCCGACGGGTACGAGTGGATTTGGGAGTTCGTCGTTTGGGTCGAGCAGCTTTGGGTCTTCGTCGTCGGGGTCGAGCGCGTTTGGGGCTTCGGGATCGTCGGGATCGTCGGGATCGTCAGGATCATCGGGGATGCCGACGCTGGGTGGGAACTCGCCGACGAGTGGGACGGGAACGAGTGGGACGGGGACGAGTGGGACTGGTTCGGGTACGACGAGTACGCTTGGGTCGGTGAGTGGGGATGTGAGTAGCCAGTCGGGGACTGGCATGCCGGGTGGCGGAGGGCCGTTTGTCGGGGTTGGGCTGCGAAAGGAAGGGGACTCGATCGCGATTTTGAATGAGCAGACGACGTACAACACGTGGGAGTTTCTCTACGATCCGCGGATTGAACAGTTGTATGCGAAGGGTGCGCTGTTTGGTGGCGGGGCCGCCGGGGTGGGATCGGCTTCGGGTTCGGGTAACAGTTCCGGTTTTGGTGGAACTTCGCCCAGCTCGGGTTTTGGGTCTTCGCCGAGTTCCGGATTTGGGAGTTCGCCAAGCTCCGGATTTGGATCTTCGCCTGGTTCGGGATACGGTTCTTCGCCGACTACTCCTACTACGCCTCCACGGCAGCCGCAGTGATCGACCAGATTGCGCGGATAAAAACGAAATTTATTTCTGGGTGATGGTGCGGAGTTTGCCGATGCGTCCGTGCGGGCCTACGACATAGGGGAGTGAGAGGGCGTTCCAGTCTTTGTCGGCGTCGGGTGGGTCTTGCGGGCTGGGCTTCAGGGGTGTCCAGTTTTTTCCGTCGTCGCGGGAGATGTCGGTGCCGTTGGGGCCTACGGTGATCCAGAGTTTTTGTTGGGCGTCGTAGGCTACTGCGCTGCGGAAGCCGTGGGGTGGGGTTTGGGATGCTGTCCAGTGCTGTCCGCCATCCAGAGTGAATGCAGCTGTGCCGGTTGTGACTTCCGGTTTTTGATAGTCGCCGCCTACAGCGATCAGGCGGGCGCTCGATATCCAGTTATTTTTAACGGTGTTTGGCTTTGATTCGCGCAGAGCCACAGAGAAGGTTCCAGCCGAAGAAGTACCGGCGGCGAGTGGAACGTTGATGGGATTCCACCTGATTTCGGCGATAGGACTGAAGCCATTTTGTTCTGTGACGTGCGAGGTGAAGCCTCCGATGTAAACCTTGGGACCTGAGGTGCCTCCGGTTCCCAGCCACAGAAAACCGCGTGGGGTTGCAGGCGAAGGCGTTACTGCGAGCGAACTGTTGCTTGCTGCGAATGCTCCTGCAGTGGAAGGTTCGGCTGCGAGGATCGGGTTAGCCCAGCGTTTGAATGTAGCGCCTCCATCTTCGGTTGCGTAAAACGCCAGTTCTGCCTTGTGCGGCGCTTGAGGCGATGGAACTGGATCGCCTGCGATGAATCCCAATTTCTTATTCGCGAATTGGAGAGCGTCGAAGAAACCTCCTTTGTCGGGGTTGGTGAAGAGGAGCTTCCAGGTTTGGCAGCCGTCGGTGGTTTTGTAGATGCGGGATAGATCGCCGGTGCCGGAGGATATGACGATGGCGGTGTTTGCGTCGAAGGCCTGGATGCCGCGGAAGTCGAGTTTATCTGCTCCGGGCGGGATGGCGCAGAGCTGCCAGACGTAGCCGCCATCTTCTGTGCGGAGGACGGTGCCCTTGGTGCCGCTGGCCCAGGCGACTCCGCCGCCTACGCTGTGGACGCCGCGGAGGCTGGCGGTGGTGTGGGAGGTTTCCATGTCCCATTGAGCATGAGCGAGGGTTGGTGCGAGAGTGGCGGCGAGGAGAACGAGGAAGAATCGCATCTGGTGATTAGTGTATGACGGGAGCAGCGTCAGCCACGGAGGGATATTTGATGGAGAGTACGGTTCGCTCGCGGCGCGAATAACCCACCCTTTGCGAGACCGCAGAGATGGGCTACCCGGTTTTTTGTATGTCTGTGAGGAACTGCGGAATCTATGGTCGGGGGGCGGAGGGGCTGGTCTCCCATAGGCCAAGGTGGGCTCCGGTTGGGTCGACGATGACGCAGAACCAGCCCATGTTGGGGACCTCTTGCTTGTCCACCACGATCTTCGCGCCAAGACTGACGGCTTTCCTGCTTGCTGCGGCGACATCGTCGACAAGGACGTAAGCGAGCCAGGTGGAGGATGCGCCGGGCATGGGGTGTTGCATCATGCCGCCGCCGGGGCTGTCGTTGGAGGGTTTGAAGGTGGAGTAGATCATGCCGCCACCCATGTCCATGTCGGTGATCTTCCAGTCGAAGAGGGCAGAGTAGAAGGCTTTAGCCTTGGCGGGGTCGGTGGTGTCGAGTTCCATGTGACAGAAGGGGTTGGCCATGGTGTTCATCCTTTGAAGTTGAGATGGTTCGGCGCGGCCCGCGTGCAGGTGAGATTTTACGCTGAAATGATTAATGGCGGCGCACCTCTCCTAGCGTGGAGAGAGTGTGAGGGTGTGGGTGGTGGTGGCATCGACGGCTGGGTTGGTGAAGGGAAGAGTGAAGGTGGTGCCGTGGTACCAGGCGGGCCATTGGTCCATGAACCAGGAGCTCCTGGGGTTGGCGGATTCGCCGAGGACGAGGTTGAGGGTGCTGTGGTCGAGGTTGGCGAGGTCGGCG
>JBDTEQ010000072.1:0-20759 GCA_039922475.1 Edaphobacter sp. | reverse complement strand
CAGGACTTCAAGGACGCGAGTAAGCAGATTGCAATTGTGATCCAAGGCGGGCTGGGACTGCCGGAGAAGGACTACTACCTGCGCGCGGGAGCCAAGGACGTGACGCTGCGCGAGCAGTATGTGGCGCACATGGCGAAGATGCTGGAGATGGCGGGAAGCACTCCGGAGCAGGCGGCGAAGGATGCGAAGAATATTCTGGCGTTCGAGACGGAGCTGGCGAAGTCTTCGATGAGCGTAACGGATATGCGGCAGCCGGAGAATATCTATCATCTGCAGCCGATCACGACGTTTGAGGCGACGATTCAGGACGTGGACTTTGGCGCGTTCCAGGATGCGATCCATTCGCCCCGGGTGACGGAGATCAACAATGCGACGCCGGAGTTTATGCCTGCGATGGTCAAGGCTGCGCAAGCGGCTGACATGGAGACGCTGAAGGCCTACATGCGGTATCGGGTGCTGACGACGTTTGCGGGACGGCTGCCGAAGGCCTTCGATGACGAGAACTTCAACTTCTACGGGCGCAGATTGTATGGACAGCCGGAGCAGGCGGCACGGTGGAAGAGGTGCTCGAACTCCGTGAGCGGCGCGCTGGGCGAGGCGTTGGGCAAGGTGTATGTGCAACAGTATTTTGCCGGAGACAGCAAGACGAAGATGGTACAGATGGTGAGCGATATCGAGGCGGCGATGGGACGAGACATCGACAGCCTGGAGTGGATGTCACCGGAGACCAAGGTGCGGGCGAAGGAGAAGCTGCACCTGGTGGCGAATAAGATCGGGTATCCGGACAAGTGGCGCGACTACACGAAGCTGGAGGTGAAGCCGGATGATGCGCTGGGGAATTCTGAACGCGCGACTGCGTTTGAGAACGACCGGCAACTGAACAAGATCGGCAAGCCGGTGGACCATGGCGAATGGAGCATGACTCCGCCGGAGGTAAATGCTTATTACGATTCGAGCATGAATGACATCAACTTCCCTGCCGGGATTCTGCAGCCTTCGTTCTATGACCCGAAGCAGGATGATGCGACGAACTATGGACACATCGGCGCGGTGATTGGGCACGAGCTGACACATGGGTTCGACGATGAGGGCAAGAAGTTCGATGGCAAGGGTAACCTGAGCGACTGGTGGACGGCCGATGACACGAAGAAGTTTGTGGCGCGGACGGACTGCATTGTGAATGAGTACGGCAGCTTTGTTGCCGTTGACGATGTGAAGGTGAACGGCAAGCTGACGCTGGGCGAGAACACGGCGGACAACGGCGGGTTGCTGATTGCTTACATGGCTTATCTGGATCGCGCGAAGAAGGAAGGCGTGAACCTGATGGCGAAGAAGAACGGTTACACGGCACCACAGCGGTTCTACATCGGGTATGCGCAGAACTACTGCGAGAACTCGAGGCCGGAGCTGGTGCGGACAGAGGTGCTGACGGACCCGCACTCACCGGACCACTTCCGCGCGAATGGCGCGATTGTGAACCAGCCGGGATTTGCAGCGGCGTTCGGTTGCAAGAAGGGATCGCCGATGGTTCCGGTGAATAGCTGCCGCGTCTGGTAAGGCAACACGGGCAAAAGGTAGTGGTGCGGTTTGAAACTGCACCACTACCCGCCTAAAGCTGGCGCACGACGGGAGGGCGAGATCATGAGGGTATTTCTTGCAGGCGCATCCGGTGTAATCGGGCAGCGACTGATTCCCCGATTGGTTCAGGCAGGGCATGTGGTTGGCGGCATGACACGCTCGTCCAGCAAGATGAAGATGCTGGCGCAGCTCGGTGCGGAACCGATTCTGTGTGATGTCTTCGACCGGGATGCGCTGATCAAGGTAGTTCGTGACTTCAAACCGGATGTCATTCTGAACGAGCTGACTGACCTGCCGGATGAGGTGGAGAAGATTGGTGATTATACGGAGTTGAACGCTCGCATCCGGATCGAGGGTAATCAGAATCTGATCGAAGCGGCACGACAGAGCGGGTCGCCGAAGATCCTGGCCCAAAGCGTCGCCTGGAAGTTGCTTGATGGGCCCGGTGCCCGGGCTGTCACCGAACTGGAGCGCTCCGTTCTTGCAGAGGGCGGCGTTGTGCTGAGCTATGGGAAGTTCTATGGGCCTGGCACGTACAACGAACATCGGATACCCGCGGAACCTCGCGTCCAGATCGACCATGCTGCCCAGCGGACGGTGGAGTTGCTGGGTGAGCCATCGGGCATCGTCGTTATTACCGACTAACGACCGCTATCCAGCCTGGCTAACACCGGTCACCAGCGATTCTTCAAGTGTGCGAGAGTGGAAGGATGGCGGTTCTGGTTTTGGAGAAGAGGCGGACGCTGGGGTTTGCGGCGTGTGCGGCGGCTAGCTGCTTCTGGGGATGCGGATTTTTCTTCGGCAAGATTGCGCTGGAGGATATGAACTCGGGGTTTATGGTGCTGTACCGGTTTTTGTTTGCGATGCCGGTGCTGCTGCCGTTTTTGATTACGCATCGGCCTGGGTTGAACCGGCGGGAGTGGGGATGGCTGGTCCTGGCCTCGTTTCTTGGAGTGCCGCTGCAGTTTCTGATTCAGTTTTATGCACTGTCGATAACGACGGTGAGCCACGCTGCTTTGATGGTAGGGACGCTGCCGGTGATTCTGGCGGCGGGAGCGGCGGTGTTTGTGCATGAACGGATGGACAAGGTGGGGTGGGTGGCGCTGGCGGGATCGACGTGCGGTGCGGCGTTGATTGCGCTGGGCGGAGAGGGGCATGCCGGGGGCGGAGCGACGTTGAAGGGCGATCTGCTGGTGATTGTGTCGCTGCTGATCTCGCTGTTCTGGATTCTGATTAATAAGAAACTAGTGCAGCGGCACTCGCCTGTGGTGGTGACGGTGTATGGGCTGGGGATTGGGACGCTGATGCTGCTGGTGTGGGTGCCGCTGCGATATGGGATGCCGCCGGTGACGGGTGTGTCGATGAAGGCCTGGCTGGCGCTGGTGGGGAGTGGGGTGTTGTGTACGGCAGCGACTACGTTGCTGTGGAACTGGGGGATGACGCAGGTTCCGGCTTCGCAGGCTGGCGTGCTGTTGAATATGGAACCGCTGATTGGAGGCATGCTCGGCGTTCTCGTTCTTGGGGAGCGGCTGGGGCCTGGAGCGTGGGCTGGAGGCGGATTGATTCTGGCGTCGGCGGTGACGCTGACTACGCGATCGACGACGGTGGTGCAGGGAGTAGTGATTAGGGAATAGGGAGTAGAAGACTTCCAATCCCTACACCCTCAACCCTATTGCCTTTGTTGTTCGATACCAGATGGTGGTGAGGGCGATGCCGGCTACGATGAGGCCGGCGCAGAGTCCCAGCCAGAGGCCTACGGCTCCGTGGTGGTGACGGAAGGCGATGAGATAGCCGATGGGGAGACCGATGATCCAGTAGCCGATGATCTGAACGTAGAGGCCGGCGTGGGTGTTGCCTGCGCCGCGGAGGGCTCCGGTGGCGGTGATCTGGAGGCCGTCGAAGAACTGGAAGAGGGCTGCAACGAAGAGGAGCGGAATGGTGGCGGCGATTACGGCTGGGTCTTCAGTGAAGGCGTTGGCGATGGCGTGGGGAAAGAGGAGATAGATCGCGGAGAAGCAGGCCATGGCTCCGGCACCGAGGGCGATGGCGGCCCACCCTGCGGAGGCGGCTTCGCGCGGGGCGTTGCGGCCGATGGCCTGACCGACACGGACCGCGGCTGCAGCGGAGATGGCGAAGGGGACCATGAAGGTGAAGCTGGCGCAGTTGAGGGCGATCTCGTGACCGGCGAGCGGAAGACGGCCCATGGTGCCGATGAGAAAGGTGACGAGACCGAAGATGGCGATCTCGACGAAGATCTGACCGCCGGCGGGCGCTCCCAGGAGGGCGAGGCGACGGATGCGCAGCGGTTCGAAGTGATGGACCATGCTGCTGAGGCCGTAGCGGTGGCGGCGTTCGATGCGCCAGAGAGCGACGACGAGGAAGAGAGCGAGATAGCAGCGGGAGATGGAGGTGGAGAGTCCGGCTCCGGTGACTCCGAGTGCGGGGACGTGGATCGGGCCCCAGGTGTGGCCGAAGATTAAGAGCCAGTCGCCGACTACGTTGATGAGATTGGCTGAGACGAGCGCAAAGGCGATGGGGCGGACGTGGTTGAAGGCCTGCAGGTAGCGACGGAGGGTGAAGTAGAGGAAGAGCGCGGGGGTTCCCCAGTTGAGCGCCTTGAGGAAAGAGACGGAGCCGGTGAGGACGGCGTGGTCGATGGGGAGGCGGAGCATGACGGCGGGAGCGCAGACGATGATGAGGATGAGGGTGAGAGCGAGGCCTGCGGCGAGGAGGAGGCCGTGGAGGAGCCAGCGGTTGGCCTCGTCGAAGCGGCCTGCGCCGTGGGACTGGGCGAGGTAGGTGTCGAGGCCGAGGAGGACTCCTGCGATGCCGAAAGCGATGGTGTTGTAGAGGACCTGGCCGAGGGCTGCGGCGGAGATGGCGAGGGCAGGGTTGGCCATGTGCCCGACCATGATGGTGTCGACGATGCCCATGGACATCCAGCCGACTTCGGCGAGGATGAGAGGCAGGGCGAGCGTGAGCATGGGTCGGATCTGGCTGCGGATGGACATGGTCTACTGCTGCCCCCCTCTGGGCCTGTTTCGTGTAAAGTCTTGCATTGAAAAGAGATACGATAGGACTTGAGATGCAAAGTATTCTATTCAAAGGACTTCGCTGTAAAGTCCTCATCTGGTTCGGTTTACGGGCTCGCCGAAACGAACAAGACCCCGGTGGTGGCCGGGGTCTCAATCCATTTTCACTACTACTTTTATTATAGCTGGTTGAGCAGAACTAAAGTGCCACTCGCAACTCGATGATTATCTGCGGGTTAGTTGATTCCGGGGCTTGACATGCGATTTCCGGGCCAAAAACGCAAAAAATAAAAGCGAGAGTTCAAATGCTGAGTGGGGTCGCTACTTTTTGTCTGCTGCGGCGTGCATGTAGAGGACGGCGTAGGTGGCGAGCCAGTGCTGACCGAGGTATCCAGCGTCGCCGATCTTGCGGAGGGCCTGGTGGGCGTTGGAGGAGGCGAGGCGCTGGTAGATGGGAATGCGCGAGTCGTTTGCAGGGAGTGCGGAGGCGATGCGGAGGAGACACTCGGCGCGCTGGAAGGCGAGGCCGATGAGGTGAGAGGAGGCGCCGAGCATGCCGTCGCCGTCGGAGGAGTCTAGGCTGCTGCCTGAGGCGTGGGCGGTTTCGATCTCGGCGGCGTAGACCTGGAAGGCGGGGACGTCGGGCGCGGGGAGGAAGGCGTTGAGCCAGGCGAGGTAGGCGGTGGAGTCACCTTCTGTATTCAGGATGCGGGCCATGAGCATGGCTTCGGTGAGGGCGGGGGAGAGGAAGTCGTTGTGGCAGGGCTCGTATGCGGTTGGAGCGCGCTCGTCGGCGGCGAAGAGGCGCATGGCAGCGGATTGGATGGCGGAAAGAAGCGTGGGGTCGTCTACTACGGCGGTGTAGTCGAGGAGGAAGTTGAGGCTGAGTGCGGTGTTGGGATGGGTGCCTACGCGGATGGGATAGTTGAGACCGTTGAAGTAGGCGACGAGTTTTTCGGAGAAGAGTCTGGCGAGCGGGGCGAGGTTGGCGGCGAGTTTCTTTCCGTCGGGATCGTTCCAGGTGGCGAGCTCGGCGTAGAGCTTGAGGACCCAGGCGAAGCCGTAAGGACGCTCGAAGTTTTTTCCGGCAAGGTCGGTGGCGGCGTTGAAGAAGGCGATCTCTCCGGCGATGTTGGTGGAGCCGAGATGCTCGGTGATGCGCTGACGGATGATGGGGGCGAGGGTGAGGTTGGGGTACTGCTTGAGGAGCGCGACGAGGACCCAGGTGGAGTTGACGGCGGAGTGCCAGTCGTAACAACCGTAGAAGGCGCGGGTGTGGGTGTAGTCGTCGACGATGTGACGGGGTGAGTCGTGGACCCAGAGATAGTTGTGGGGGTGGTCGGGGGTGTCGAAGGGGTGGTCGAGGCAGGAGAGAGGAAGCGCGGCCAGGGTGACGATGAGAGCTTCGTCAAAGACGGGCGGAGTGACGTTGGGCAGAAAGTGGAGGCTCGGCATAGTGTTTCGACTAGCATACTGCGACGGTGGGGGCGGATGCATACATTCACATGCCTGTGATGCAGGCGTGCTGACGAGCTTTCCTGCGGTGGAGACCGCGGAGGCCAGCCTCGTCAAAGTGTGGAGGACAGGGTATTGCCGCAAATGGGGCAACACGATAGTGGCGCCAGGAGCAAACCGCAGGTCCTTCGACTCCGCCTCTCGCGATAAAGCTGCGAGAGCCCGTTCGACTGGCTCAGGGTCAGGATGACACTTCTTATAGAAATCAAGAACTTAAGACCCAACTATATGTCGATACTGCCTAGCGGTATATACTCCGACTCCTTCAGAGGAGTGTGATCCCATGGCGCATCGCATGTCTCGTATTGCAATTGTCTCGTCCCTGTTCTTCAGCAGTGTGGTATTGAACGCACAGTTTCCCCAGATCCCTCAGATTCCCGGATTGGGGAACAAGTCGAACAACGCTTCCGGGCTGGACGACGCACAGATCGGTTCCGGCTTGAAGGACGCGCTTTCGGTTGGCACGCAGAGAGCCGTGAAGCTGGTTGATCGGCCAGGCGGATATCTGGACAATGAAGCGATCAAGATTTTGCTGCCGCAGAGCCTGCGACCAGCAGAGAAGGCTCTGCGGGTTGCCGGGCAAGGGCCCAAGATCGACGAGTTTGTCGCGAGCATGAATCATGCAGCGGAGAGCGCCGCTCCTGAAGCAGAGAAGATCTTCGGCGATGCTGTGAAAGCGATGACGATCGATGATGCCCGCAGGCTACTGAATGGCGGCGACACATCGATCACCGATTACTTCAAGTCGAAGACCTCTACCGAGCTGGCAACTGCCTTCCGCCCGCATGTGGAAGCTGCCATGAACAAGAACGGCGTTACCCAGCAGTACGACGCACTGATGGGTCAAGCGCCAAAACTGCCGTTCATGAACAGTTCCAGCCTGGACATCAATACGTACGTGGTGAATAAGGCGCTTGATGGCCTGTTTTATATGCTTGGGCAGCAGGAGAAAGAGATTCGAACGAATCCGGCTGCGAGGTCAACGGCGCTGCTGAAGCAGGTCTTCGGGCACTAGCGGCAGTATCGACATATAGAAGACAGGGTGTTGCCGCAAATGGGGAAAAACGATCTTGGCGCCACAAGCAAACCGCAGGTCCTTCGACTCCGCCTCTCGCGATAAAGCTGCGAGAGACTGCGCTCAGGATGACACTTCTTTAGAAATCAAGAACTTAAGACCCAACTCTATGTCGATACTGCCTAGCGGCAGTTTACTGCGGGGTGATGATGCCGCCTACTGGTTTGCTGGTGGGGAGGTCGGATTTTTTCCCTGGGCGCTTGAGGTGCATGGCCTCGGCGGTCATGTCGGTGTATTTGAGGCCGGCTCCGGTGTTGAAGAGGACGACCTTGTCGGTGGGCTTGAGGTCGCCTGAGGCGATGAGCGCGTCGTAGGCGGCGGTGGCGGCTGCACCCTCTGGCGAGAGGAAGATGCCTTCGTGCTTGGCCCAGTCGAGGATGCTGGCGAGGATCTGATCGTCGGGGTAGGCGAGGGCCTTGCCGCCGGATTTGGCGACGATGTCGAGGATGATCGCGTCTGCGTAGGGTTTGGGGACGCGGAGGCCGGCGGCGAAGGTAGCGGCATTGGGGAAGAACTCGGCGGTGGGCTTGTGCTCGGCGTATGCCTTGGCGATGGGAGCGCAGCCGCTGGACTGCAGAGCGTACATCTTCGGACGCTTTCCGCTGACCCAGCCGAGCTGCTCCATCTCTTCGAAGGCCTTCCACATGCCGATGAGGCCAACGCCGCCGCCGGTGGGATAGAAGACAGCGTCGGGGTACGTCCAGCCGAGCTGTTCGACGAGCTCGTAGCCCATGGTCTTTTTGCCTTCGACGCGGAATGGCTCCTTGAGGCTGGAGATGTCGAACCAGGCCTGGCTGATGGGAGTGTTGGCTTCCTTCTGGGCCTTCATGTTTTCGGCGACCATGCGGGCGCAGTCGGAGATGAGACCGTCGACCATGGTGACGTCGGCTCCGTAGATGATGCCTTCGAGATAGTTGGCCTGGGGGACGTCCTGGGGCATGAAGATGTGCGCCGTGATGCCTGCGGCGGCGGCGTAGGCGGCGAGTGCTCCGGCGGCGTTGCCTGCGCTGGGGACGGCGAGATGCTGGAGTCCATAGTGTTTCGCCATGGTGACGGCCATGCCGAGGCCGCGAGCTTTGAAGGTGCCGGTGGGATTGGCTCCCTCTTCCTTGATGTAGAGGCCGGGGTAGCGCCTGCTTTGGATCATCGGCGTCCAGCCTTCGCCGAGAGTGACGGGGGTTACGTCAGGGAGCACGCTGGCATAACGCCACATGCCGAGGCTGGCGGGAGAGGCTGCGGCTCGAGTGGCGATTTCGTCACGCTTTGCGGTCTTTTTGAGCTTGTCCATGTCGTAACGGACATAGAGAGAGCCGGCGCAGAGAGGGCAGACGGTGTGGGGGACGTCGGCGGAGTGAAGATGATGACATCGGGAGCATTCGAGCGAAGCAATGGGGGCCATATATTAGATGTTACCGGATGTGAGGATAAATTTGAAGAGAAAAACGACAGGCTGCCAATATTTCAATTCTCGATAAGCGGCAAGTTGCGCATATCATTGGCAATTCGACGCTGTTGAAAAACGTGGAAACCAGGGGATGAAACGGAGAGTTGTGCTTTCGTTCGGGGTGGAGATGAATTGGGAAAACGGATTGGGAAAGTAAGAGTTGCCAACCGTAGTTCAAGAGGCATAGTATCCGTCTCGGCTCGGAAAATGTCACTATTTACGGTGCTTTTCTGAGAATAAGACCTAAAGCATGACGAACTTCCCAACAATCCACGTTTCGGTTTGAGTCAGATAACCCAACTTCCTGATGGGGCGGTTAGACCCCTCAGCGCGCTTTGGAAGGATTAAAGATATGGCATGGTACGCCTACTGTATTGCGGAACGACAGGCATTTCCGGAGCTTTGCCGGCATCGCCGCCCAGTACCCCTGACGGGAGTTTCGGGTATGTTCGGTAACCAGACTTTTCTCTTCCCTGCCAGCGATCTGGCGGTGATTGTCTCCGAGCACAGTGCGGAAGATAGTGCACGAATGGATCAGCAGGCAGCAAAAGACCATGCCCGCGTGATCGCCGGCTGCTTCAAGTTATCGACGGTTCTTCCCTTCCGGTTTGGAACGACTTTTCTGGATGATGATGCGCTGCGACGGTCGGTACGATCGAACCAGCGTCACTTTCAGGCGAATGTAGAGCGTCTGAGAGGCAAGGCCGAGATGCATTTGAAGGTCCTGGTGGACGATATCTGCCCGGGGAATTCGGCTCGCGATATGACGGTGGGGCAGCAATATCTGACGAGCCTGCGGGAGAGCGCGTGCCGGCAACGGGAGCGGCAGTCGAAGGCACGAGCGCTTTCGATTCAGATGCACCGGATGTTCCTGCCACTGGCCGAAGAGATTACGTGCAAGCGGATGGATACAGGCAAGATGCTGCTGGACATCGCACACCTGATCGACAACAAGACGGTGGAACGCTATCAGAACAAGTACACGTCGGCTACGCAGGAGCTGAAGGATTGCCGGATGCAGCTCTCCGGACCCTGGCCGCCGTATCACTTTGTGCATCGCACGACGCCGCAGCACCAGCACAGCGCTTAGAGCGGAAGTGCGAAACTCCCTGCTATCGCCTGTTTGAGACGATGGCAGGGAGTTTTGCATTTGGCCTGGAATCGCGGGCTGATTTCTTCAGTTTTGGTTTTTTCGAGAAGATTCAGAGGTTTAGGGGCGGAATCCAGGGCCGTGTACAGCCTTTGCCCTATGCGCTGCATCGCACATAGTAGCTCAATTCATGGCGGAATCAGTGTGTTCGGGCCAATTCGATCGAGAAGTTCAAGGAGAACGTGGAATGGACCGTTATAAAAGACTGTTTACAGGTGTAACGCTTACCGCAGGGCTCTTTGGGATCTATGGATTTGGGGTTTCGGCAGTTTGTGCGCAGGAGCCGAATCCTACCGCGCAGATGGCGCCAAAGGGCCAGCCGCAGATTGAGAAGCAGGATAACGGGATCTATCTCTATCGCGTGAAGGTAGTACAGCGCGACCTGGATGCGGTGAACTATCTGCACCGCAGCGGATCTACAATGATCGGCTTCAAAGGAACGACGCTGATGCCGCTGGCCAAGGGTGAGGCGAAGGTGACCAGCGAGCGGGGCGGCATCCACATTGAAGCCAGGTTTCAGGGACTGACGCCGGCGAATGGATTCGGGGCGGAGTACCTGACGTATGTGCTGTGGGCGATCACTCCGGATGGACGACCGAACAACCTGGGCGAGGTGCTGCCGGCGGGCACGAAGAACAATATCGACGTGACGACCGCGCTGCAGTCGTTCGGCATGATCGTTACTGCAGAGCCTTACTTTTCTGTGACGCAGCCAAGCGACGTGGTGGTGCTGCAGAATGTGATTCTGCCGAACAAGACCAGCGGTGTGCTGGAGAAGGTGAACGCTCACTATCTGCTGCTGCCACGCGGGACATACGCGGATACGGAGGGAGCGAAATCGAACCTGAATCCGATTACGCGGAATGAGAGGTCTCCGCTGGAGCTTTATCAGGCGAACAACGCGATTCGGATTGCGCAGATGGCGGGAGCAGACAAGTACGCTCCGGAGATTATGAAGGAGGCTATGCAGGACCTGCATAATGCGACCGCGATCGACCAGAACAAGAGGGGCGACCGGAAGATCGAGATCACGTTTGCAAGGCAGGCGGTACAGCGCTCCGAGGATGCCCGACTGGTGACACTACGGCGGCAGGCGGCGGAACGCGAGCTGGCATCGGAGAACGCCAAGCGGGACGCTCAGTCGCAGGCACAGCAATCGCAACTGGAGGCGCAGCAGTCGCAACTGGCGGCGGAACGGGCGAAGGCTGCACAGGCTGAGGCCGATGCAGATCGCGCACGCGCAGAGGGTGCAGCCGCTGAGGCACAGGCTCGTGCGGCGGCGGCGAACAAGAGCGCCTCCGATGCCATTGCCGTCCGCGAGAAGCTTCGCGGCCAGCTCAACAGCGTGCTGGCAACCAGCGAGTCTGCGCGCGGCTTGATCGTGAACATGTCGGATGTTCTGTTTGACACGGCCAAGTACACGCTGAAACCGAATACGCAGATCAGCCTGGCGAAGGTTTCGGGGATCCTGCAGGCTTATCCGGGGCTGAAGCTGCAGGTGGAGGGATATACGGACAGCGTGGGGAGCGATGAGTTCAACCAGAAGCTCTCGGAGAACCGGGCTGATGCAGTTCGGGACTTCCTTATCACGCAGGGGGTGCATCCGGACAATATCTCGTCGACGGGCTATGGCAAGGCGAAGCCAGTGGCGGACAACACGACGGCGCAGGGCCGGGCGCAGAATCGCAGGGTGCAACTGGTGGTTTCGGGCGATGCGATCGGAGTGGAACAGAGCAGCCCGAATGCTGCTCCCGCTGCGACTCCACAGTAATTTTTTCCGGTTTCAACCAGGAACGGAGGGCCGCTTAGTGCGGTCTTTCGTTTTTTTGGATATAAGAAGTTATGACCTCTCTCAAAGGAAAGACCGTATTCGTTACCGGGGCAAGCTCCGGAATCGGCAGATCCACTGCGATTGCATTTGCGCGCGAAGGGTCGCGCCTGCTTCTTTGTGCGCGAAATCTGAAGCCGCTGGAGGAGCTTCGACAGACGCTTACCTCAGCCGGTGCTGCTGCAGTGCATGTTTTTTCGCTCGATGTTCAGAAGCGCGCCGCGGTGGAGGCAGCTATCGCAGGGCTTCCGGCGGAGTGGAAAGAGATCGACGTCCTGGTGAATAATGCCGGGCTGAGCCGCGGGCTCGCAAAGGTGTACGAAGACGACCCGGAGAACTGGGAGGAGATGATCGATACGAATGTGAAGGGGCTGCTGTATGTGACGCGGAGCGTTGTCCCGGGGATGGTGGTACGCGGGAGCGGGCACGTCATCAATCTCGGCTCGACGGCTGCGTATATTACGTATGCGAATGCTGCGGTTTACTGCGCTACGAAGGCGGCAGAGAAGTCGCTCAGTGAAGGGTTGAAGATCGATCTGATGGGGACGCCGGTGCGGGTGACCTCGGTCGACGCAGGGATGGTTGAGACCAACTTCAGCAACGTGCGTTTTCGCGGAGATGAGGAGCGGGCAGCGAAGGTGTACCAGAACATTACGCCGCTGCAGCCGGAGGATGTTGCCGACGCGATTGTATGGGCAGCCGGGCGGCCGGCACATGTGAATATTCACACGGTGGTAATGACGACGATCGACCAGGCAAACTCGACGGTGTTTAATCGCCATAGCTGATGCCGGGAGCTGCGGGCTAAAGGTGAATCGTCCAGCCCAGCTCCGTCAGCTTCTCTTCGATGTCGGCGAGGGCATTGGTAAGTGCAGATCGCCGGTGCGGACTTGAGGTCCGTTCGGAGAGGATACGCTCCCGCTGCAGTTCGAGCGCCTGCCGCCTGCGCTTACGTTCTGCGATCTCGGCGTGATGTTCTTCCACGACAGGTTTCGGAGCGGCAGCCTGGTTTTGCTGTTCTTCCACGGATTTACTCTCCCATCCTCGCGACATAGATATATTCTACGCCGCGCGAAAACGACAGATGAAGTAGTTCGCCGCGTGGCAGTTCGAAAGCGCGTCGAATCTATCGACAAACATGCAGTTTCAGGAGAATTCAATGCAGGCATATCCGATACAACAGTTTGGGGTTGACCACCTGAAGAAGGTGGAACTGCCGATGTTACAAATTGCGCCGGGAAAGGTGTTGATCCAGGTCCATGCGGTCTCGCTGAACTACCGCGACCTGATGATGGTGAAGGGGACATACAACCCGAAGATGGCGCTGCCACGCATTCCGTGTTCGGACGGAGCGGGGGAGGTGGTTGTGGTTGGCGAAGGGGTGAGCCGCGTGGGAGTGGGCGATCGCGTCTGCGGGATCTTTATGCAGCGGTGGCTCGATGGGCGGTTGACGACGGAGAAGTCGAAGGCGGCGCTTGGCGGAGACGTCGATGGAATGCTGGCCGAGTATGCTCTGCTCGACGAGGATGGAGTGGTTCATTTTCCGGAGCATCTGAGTTATGAGGAGGCGGCTACGCTTCCCTGCGCGGGGGTGACGGCATGGAATGCGCTGCACCATGCGGGAGTGTATGCGCAACCGATGCTCGCGGGCGAGACGGTGGTGATTCAGGGGACGGGCGGCGTGTCGATCTTTGCGCTGCAGTTTGCGAAGCTTCTGGGCGCGAAGGCGATCGGGACTTCGTCGAGCGATGAAAAACTGGCGCGGGCGCAGGGGCTTGGACTGGATGCGGGATGCAACTACAAGAAACAGCCCGACTGGTCGAGGTGGGTTGCGGAGATTACGGGAGGAGTTGGCGCGGATCGGATCATCGAGGTTGGAGGCGCGGGAACTTTTGGCCAGTCGATGCGCGCGGTGCGGGTGGGCGGAGTGATTGCGCAGATTGGCGTGCTGTCCGGGGCGGAAGCGGAGCCGATTGCACTGACTTCGATTCTGCATAAGCAACTTCGCGTGCAGGGGATCTCTGTCGGTTCGCGGGCGATGTTTGAAGAGATGAACGCTGCGATTGCGAAGGCGAAGCTACGACCGGTGATCGATCGGGTCTTTGAGTTTGGGGAAGCGCGGGAGGCTTTGCTGCATATGCAGTCGGCAGGGCACTTCGGCAAGATCGTGATCCGGGTGAAGTGAACTTGTACTTCCCTGTTGTGTTACCGACCAGAGAGCGCCATGCCTGCTCTTAGAGCTTCGGCGATCTGCTTGCCGTGGAAGCGGCCATTTTCAATGAAGATCTCGTTGGTGCGCTCGCCTGCGACGATGACGCCGGCCAGGTAGATGCCGGGGACGTTGCTTTCGAGGGTGACCGGGTCGCAGACGGGGCAACGGTCGTTGGCTTCGTCGAGCTTTACTCCGAGGCGTTCGATGAAGCTGAAGTCGGGATGGTAGCCGGTAAGCGCAAGGACAAAGTGATTTGGGATTGTGATGTCGCCTCCGGGGGTGGCGAGGGTTACGTCGTCCACAGCGATCTTAGTGACGTTGCTGTTGAAGTGGGCTTTGATCTCGCCGTTCTTGATTCGGTTGTTGATGTCGGGAAGGATCCAGTACTTTACATGGCTGTGCATCTGGGCGCCGCGATGGACGAGCGTGACCTTCGCTCCGTGTCGCCATAGATCGAGCGCGGCGATGGCTGCGGAGTTTTTGCCGCCGATGACGAGTACGTCGAGACCGTAGTAGGGATGCGGCTCGTGATAGTAGTGCTTGACCTTGCTGAGGTCTTCGCCGGGAATGCCAAGGTAGTTGGGGAGATCGTAGTAGCCGGTGGCGATGACGATCTTGCGGGCGCGATGCTGCAGGGCTCGACCGAAGCGGTCCAGGGTGTGGATGATGAAGTTGCCATCGGAGCCATCGACTCGTTCGACGTTTTCGTACTGGCGGATATCGAGCCTGTAGTGCTCCGCTACTTTGCGGTAGTACTCCAGAGCTTCGTTGCGGTTGGGCTTTTGATTTGGACTGGAGAAGGGCATGTCGCCGATCTCAAGCAGCTCCGGCGTGGTGAAGAACGTCATGTTGGAGGGATAGTGAAAGAGGGAGTTGCAGAGGCAGCCCTTGTCCACCAGAAGGGCGGTGAAGCCGGCGCGCTGCGCCTCGATTGCGCAGGCGAGGCCGGTGGGGCCTGCGCCGATGACGAGTAAATCTACGATCTCTGATGATGCAACATTGCCCATACCTTCATTCTACTGAAGGTATCCGGGCACGATTGCGGAGCTAGTTTTCGAGCGTGACGAGCTTGTGGGCGATCGCAAAGAGCGCGAGTTCGAGACGGGTCGATACGCCGGTCTTGTCGAAGATGTTCGACAGATGGCGCTTGACGGTCTCTTCGCTGATGGAGAACTGCTTGGCGACGTCTTTGTTGCTGCAGCCTTCGACGATGCAGGTGACGACTTCCAGTTCGCGCGGCGTGAGGCCGTAGGTTTTACGCTCCGGGACCGCAGCGGCCTGCTTCATCAGGGCATTGAGCGCGGTGACGAGGTTGGCGACGCGCTCGCCGCCGATCCAGTAGTCACCGGAGAGGACCGCACGCAGAGACTTCGAGAGGTCGCCGGCGACTGCATCTTTGAGGACGATGCCACGGGCGCCAATCTGCAGGGCTTCGATGATCTGCTGGGTGGAGATGGTGCTGGTCAGCATGATGATCTTGACGCGGGGCGACTTGCCCATGATGGCGCGCAGGGCTTCGAGGCCGGGCAGGCGCGGCATGGCGAGATCGAGGAGGAGGATGTCGGGTTCGAGCTCAAGTGTCTGGGTGATGGCCACGTCGCCGTCCTCGGCCTCGCCGACGACCTCAAAGCCGGGCTCGTTCTCCAGCATGTTCTTTACGCCGAAACGCACGACCGGATGATCGTCAGCGACAACAATGCGAATGGGCGCTGCCGAACCGTTTGCTTCGTCCGATTTTCTGATTGCTTCCTTCATCACGCGTCTTCTCCTGACACTTCGCTGGCCCGGTTATGTGTGGTTTCGTTTGCGACCAGCATACCCTGCAGCCGCTGGGATGCTACGAGGAATTCATCAAGCGAAGCTATATGGTCATCACTCAAACCGTGCTGTTCCATAGATGTTGCAAGGGTTTGCAACTCAATAGCACCTACCATACCGCAACTTCCCTTGATGGCATGGGCCTCTCTGCGATAGGCCGCATCATCGCGAGCGGAGGCTGCCAATCGCATCTTGGCAAGGCGTGTCTCCGCGTCACCGAGGCAGAGTGCGTAGAGCTGTTCGAGCTGGCTGGGACGCATCGAAGCGGCGAGTTTGCGATAGACGGCTTCGTCGAGGACCGTTGGTTTGCGGTCGTCCGTTTTGCGGTCGTTCGTTTTCGCGGCTGGGTTGAGCTGATTGCCGGCGATAGCAGCCGTCAATTTTTCGATGGTGAAGGGCTTCTGGAGGAATCCGTTGAACTCGCTGTGCGAGCCGTCTTCGGGGATGCTGGCGCTCATCGCCAACAGCATAGATGCCGAGCCAACGAGGATGCGCATCCGCTTGGCCAGTTCCCTGCCGGTTGTGCCGGGCATCTGCAGATCGGTCAGGATCACACCGGGAGGCGGGCGGGTAGACTGCAGATGAAGCAGGGCGGCGTCTCCGGAGTCGACTGTCTCTACCGCATAGCCGGCGTGCTCCAGCAGGAGCGCAAGGACTTCGCGGCTTAGAGCATCGTCGTCGACAACCAGGACCTGCAACGGCATAGAGTTTTCTTCCTCAGCGCAAAGAGTATCAATTGATGCGGTTCTGTACCACTCTCAGAGTTCTATACCAATAGTTCGCAGGATAGCGGTAAAGTAGTTGCCATGGCCCCGGACGAGCAGAAGAAGCAGCCCAACCAGGAAGCTCAAGTCGCTGCGGACCTTGCTGCCTTGACTGCGCGGGTGTATGGACTCGAACGGCAACTGGCTGAGCTGCGTGGACAGCGGACGAAGCCTGCGCAATCCTTACCTGTGCCGGAGCGTCCGGTTTTAGCAGTGAGTGCGGACAAACCGCCGGTGCCGAATTTTGCTCGGCATCTTCCCAAGTCGACAGGATCGCTTGAGGATCGGATCGGGTCTCAGATCTTCAGCCGGATTGGGATTGTGGCTTTGCTGATCGCGACGACACTTTTTTTGAAGTGGGCGATCGACAATCATTGGATTGGGCCGCTGGGGCGCGTGCTTGCCGGCCTGATCGCCGGAGCGGGGATTGTGGTGTGGTCGGAGCGCTTTCGACGCCAAGGCTTCAATGCTTTCTCTTATTCGCTGAAGGCTGTGGGGAGCGGGGTTCTGTATCTCTCTCTGTGGGCGGCGTTTCAGCTTTATCATCTTCTGCCCGCGAGCGTTGCGCTTGGCGCGATGATCCTGGTGACCGCCTGGAATGCCTACATGGCGTGGTCGCAGAACAGTCAGGTGCTCGCGGCTTACGCGCTGGCTGGAGGCTTCGCGACTCCGCTTCTGCTTTCGACCGGGGGCAACCATGAGATTTTTCTGTTCAACTATATTCTTGCGATCGATATTGCTACGGTAGTGCTGGTTCGGCTGAAATCGTGGCCACGGCTGCTGCTGGGAGCGTTTCCGGCTACGGTCGCCTTCTTCATTGGCTGGTATGCGGAGTTCTATGGCGTCTTCAATGTGGGGGAGCCGGTGGGGATCACTACGATCTTCATCGTTCTTTTTTTTCTTGTCTTCGTGGCACCTGCGATCCGGGGTGTTCGCGTTGGGGAGCGGGAGAAGTCGCCCATCGTTGAGGTTTTTCTTCCGCTTGCAAATGCGGTGTTCGCGGCGCTTGCACTCTACGCAGTGCTGGAGGATGCGCATCACCACGACCTGCTGCCGTGGGTTGCGGTTCTCTTTGGCGCGTTCTATCTGGGCCTGATGCGGCTGCCGCAGAGTCGCGTTGGGTCCGCTGTCCACCTGTCGCTGGCGGTAGTCTTCCTCACGGTTGCGATTCCTCTGAAGGCCAGTGGGCACTGGATCACGATCGGCTGGCTGGCGGAGGGAGTTGCCCTTCTGTGGGTTTCGGCGCGGCTTTCGGGTTCGACATCAGAGCCTGAGGCAGTTGGAGTGCATCGCATTCTGCGCAGGCTCGCCGTTGCTGCCCTCGTACTGGGTTTCTGCGGGCTGCTGGTTCAACCGTTCTGGCTCTACTACCGGATCGATATTGCGTTTCTGAACAGCCGGTTTGCCACTTCTCTTTTCGGTATTGCTGCGCTGGCTGCTTGTGCCTGGATCGCTTTGCACGCCAGGCATAATGAGGATGAGGGTTCGCCTGGCTGGCTCGAAGTTGCGGGCGGCTGCATCATTGCGCTGAACCTTGTTGCGGTGCTGGCCTGCGTGCGCGAGCTCGATACCAAGTGGCACCCTGTCTCCGGAAGCCCTGAGGCGGATCTACAACGGTCACTTGCGGTCTCCGCGTTTCTGATGCTGTATGGCGCGGGTTTGCTGACGGTTGGATTCTGGAAGCGGTCTGCATTTATTCGCTGGCAGGGTTTGATTCTGCTGGTCTTTACTATTGGAAAGACCTTCCTTTACGACACTCGCAATTTGAGCCAGGGCTACCGCGTGCTCAGCTTTCTTGGATTGGGTGCTCTGTTGATGGCTATCAGCTTTGCTTACCAGAAGAATTGGCTGGCGTTGCGTGAGCCTCAACCAGATGATCCACTCAATGGAGAGAGCGATGCGCATGACACCCCTGGCGGAGGAGTTGACCAGTGAAGTCTGCCATCCTGCTTGCAATGCTGTTGTGGCAAGCCACGCCCGGCATGGAGCCTGTGACTGCCGATCCACACTTTCTGCGCTATGAGCGCACGATTACTGTGCCCGTCGGCGCTGGCCAGAGCTGTGCTGTGATCGATCCGCAGATATTTCCTCATGCGGCTGCTTCGCTGAAGGATCTGCGTATCTATCAGGAGGGACGCGAACTTCCTTACGCCATTACGTTGAGCGCGCCACGGCAGCTCGACAGCGACACGGCCCACGTTCGCAACCTTGGAATTCGCGGGCGCAATATCGTCTTCGACGTGGAGATGCCCAATCGGCCATACACGGAGATTACGCTCGATCTTGCAGGACAGGATTTTCTGGCGACGGCTACGGTCTCGGGCACGCGGGACCCGAACTATTCGCATCAGACCGGTCTCGGAGAGTTCACGCTCTTCGACCTTACGTCGCAGCACCTCTCGCGCAATACTACGCTGCATCTGCAGGAGACGGACCTTCCTTATCTGCATATCGAGCTGGCTGTCTCTCCGGCGACGGGTAATCGCGGCTTCGTCGTGAGGCCTGAGATGGTGCAGGGGGTTACCGTTCCTCCCAGCCGCGAGGCACAGACGCTTTATACTACTGCGGCCACAGCAACCGCGATTATGCAGCATGGACGACAGAGCGTTGCAACCTTTGCGCTGCCGGAGCGCATTCCTATCGACCGCGTCTCGTTCGATATAGCTCCCAACTTCAAGGCGAACTTCAGCCGCGATGTGCGGATTACCGATCGGCCCGATGGAACCCCCAACTTTGCGAGCGAGACCGCTGCCGGAACTGTCTTCCGGGTTCACCTTACCCAGGCCGGCCGCGAGATTCGCCAGGAGCAGCTCAGTGTTCCGGCGACTATTGGCTCGAATATGCAGAGCGCGGCGACGGTTGAAGTCGCGGTCGACAATGGCGACGACCAGCCGCTTCCCATGACGGCGATAAGGCTGGAGATGCGGCAGAGAAAGATCTGCTTCGATGCTTCGACGGCGAGACCGATTGTTCTCTTCTACGGAGATGCTGCGCTGGCTGCTCCACAGTACGACTATGCGCGGCTCTTCTCGCCTTCGGAGGCTGTGCGTGTGGCGCAGCTAGGGCCAGAGGAGAAGAATCCGGCATTCCGAGAGCGGCCGGATACGCGGCCTTTCACGGAACGCCATCCTCATCTGCTTTGGATTGCTCTGCTGGGTGTGATCTGCGTACTTGCGATCGTTGCGATTCGCTCGTCGAAGACTGTACATCACTAGTTCTTACCGAATCGCAGCGTCGACTTCGCTGATCCAGTTCGGCGACTTGAGAATCTCGCGGGGCTTCGAGCCGTCTGCGGGACCAACGAGGCCATCGTTGTACATCATGTCGATGAGGTGGGCGGCGCGGCCATAGCCGATTCGCAGACGACGCTGCAGAAGCGAGGTACTCGCCTTGCCGAATTCGAAGATCAGACGCACCGCATCGTCGTACATGGGATCGTTGTTGTCGCCATCCATGCCGCCGTCGTTCTCTTTGCCGGTGTCTTCCTTGGGGCCTTCGAGGAAGCCGTGAACGTACTCGGCTTCACCCTGCGCCTTCCAGAACTTCACGACTTCGGAGATCTCCTTCTCGGTGACGAAGGGAGCGTGAACGCGCTGGACGCGGCTGGTTCCCGGCGGGAGATAGAGCATGTCGCCACGTCCGAGGAGGGACTCTGCACCGTTTGAGTCGATGATGGTGCGGGAGTCGACTTTAGTTGCGAGGCGGAAGCTCATACGCGTGGGCACGTTGGCTTTGATCAGGCCGGTGATGACGTCGACTGAGGGACGCTGCGTCGCGAGGACGAGATGGATTCCTACGGCACGGGCCATCTGAGCGAGGCGGGTGATGGACTCTTCGACGTTGGCGCGGTCGAGCATCATGAGGTCGGCGAGCTCGTCGATGATGATGATGATGTAGGGCAGGGGCTCCTGGTCGACATCTTCAAAGAGGTACTCGCTGCCGTGCTCGAAGAGCTTGTTGAACTGGTCGATGTTGCGGACGTGGTTTGCGGCGAGCAGCTTCAGACGCCGCTCCATCTCGCGGACGGCGTTGCGCAGGGCGTTCGCGGCCAGTTTAGCTTCGGTGATGATGGGGGTGAAGAGATGGGGGATGCCCTCGTACATGCCGAGTTCGACGCGCTTGGGATCGACGAGAATCATGCGCACCTGCTCGGGTGTGCTCTTAAACAAAACGCTCATGATCATTGCGTTGATGGCGACGGATTTTCCTGAGCCCGTTGAGCCCGCGATCAGAACGTGCGGCATGCTGGCCAGATCGGCTGTAACGATGCGGCCGTTGATGTCTTTGCCCAGTGCGATTGCCAGCTTGCTTTTGCTCTGCGCGAAGCTCTCGCACTCGACTAC
>JBDTEQ010000071.1:0-4179 GCA_039922475.1 Edaphobacter sp. | reverse complement strand
TCAGCCAAACAGGCCGGTTGACCGCGCCAAAGCGCCCCACCCCACGCATATCAACACGCCCTGCCGCGCAAGCAGACCCGCTCCACTCTCACCACCAGAAATCGCTCGCCTGTGCAGAGCTTCCCTAGGCAGTATCGACATGGAGTTGGGCCTTAGATCCCATACTTCTATAAGAAGTGTCATCCCGAGCGCAGTCTCTCGCAGCTTTATCGCGAGAGGCGGAGTCGAAGGATCTGCGGTTTGCTCCAGGCCCCACTCTGGTGTTGTCCCATTTGCAGCTATATGTCGATACCCCCGGTACTGTTGACGCTGCACACGCAAAGGCCGCTCGCAGTTTCGAGCGGCCTTTCTTCGTTGACAAAAACTTCACCGCCATTGTGAAGAAGGCGCGGCCTGCAAAAGTCTGCTCGCGAATGAAAAGAAGATTCTGTAAGTAACAAGAAGGCAACTCCTCCAACGAAAGCGCGGAGCTTCAGCCCAGCAAAAACTCTGCAAATACAACGGGCTTTGGCCCCGGACCTTTTTCAGCACACTCAATCGCGTGGCCTATATTCTCCCCGCTCACTCTCTGAAAAGTATCGAGGAATTGGTATGGCTCTTATCCGTCTTTATCATTCTGATCACTGTTACGCCTCTTTTAGATCTCGTCCGGTTGTCGGAACTATTCCACGGTTCGCATCTATTGTTCGGGGTGCAACGAAACCTTTGATACCCTTCCTATGCCGGCGTTCTCGAAACGTAAATTGTTTTGAAGGGTAATAAGAAGGATGAAAATTCTGGATGCGAACCGGTTGTTTCCCGTTGAAGGCGAGGCGCGCTCCGTAGCCGCAAGGCTGTACGAGACAGTTAAAAATCTCCCCATCATCTCCCCGCACGGCCACACCGACCCGCGCTGGTTCGCCTTCAACGAACCCTTCCCCAATCCAGCCGCCCTCCTCATCCAACCCGATCACTACATCTTCCGCATGCTCTACTCCCAGGGCGTCTCGCTCGAGTCTCTCGGCATCCCCCAGCTCGATGGCAAGCAGAACGCTGACCCTCGCGAAGTCTGGCGCATCTTCGCGAAACACTACTATCTCTTCCGCGGCACTCCCACTCGTCTCTGGCTCGACTACACCTTCGAAAATGAGTTCGGCCTAAGCAAACGTCTCAGTCCAGACAACGCCGACGAGTACTACGACATCATCGCGAAAAAACTTGAGACCCTCGAGTTCCGCCCGCGCGCACTCTTCGACAAATTCAATATAGAGGTTCTGGCTACAACCGACACTCCACTCGACACCCTGGAGTTCCACAAAGCCATCCGCGAATCGGGATGGAAAGGCCGCATCATCCCCGCCTTTCGCCCCGACTCAGTCATCGACGCCGAATACGTCAACTTCCTCGGCAACATCGAAAAGCTCGGCCAGATCACCGGCGAAGACATCGGCACGTACAAGGGCTACCTCAACGCCCTGCGCAGCCGCCGCGCCTTCTTCAAAACCATGGGCTGCACCTCCACCGACCACGGCCACCTCACCGCGCAAACCGCCGACCTCGACCCCCAGGCCGCCGCCTCTCTCTACGGACGCATCCTCTCCGGGCGTTCCGTTCCCGAAGAGCAGCAGATCTTCCAGGCCCAGATGCTCACCGAAATGGCCGGCATGTCCGTCGAAGACGGTCTCACCATGCAGCTCCACCCCGGCTCCGTGCGCAATCACAACCGCCTCGTCTACGAAAAGTTCGGCCGCGACAAAGGCGCAGACATGCCCTCGCCCACCGAGTACGTCCGCGCTCTGCAACCGCTGCTCAACAAGTACGGAAACAATCCCAGCTTCACCTTCATCCTCTTCACTCTCGACGAGACCAGCTACTCCCGCGAACTCGCCCCACTCGCCGGACACTATCCCGCGCTTCGCCTCGGTCCTCCCTGGTGGTTCAACGACTCGCCAGAAGGCATGATGCGCTTCCGTGAGCAGGCCACCGAGACCGCCGGCTTCTACAACACCGTAGGTTTCAACGACGACACAAGAGCCTTCCTCTCGATCCCCGCCCGCCACGACGTAGCCCGTCGCATCGACTGTGCCTTCCTCGGCCGCCTCGTCGCCGAACACCGCCTCGACGAAGACGAAGCCTTCGAAGTAGCCCTCGACCTCACCGTCAGCCTGGTCAGAAAGGCCTACAAGCTCTAAACATCCATCAGCAACACGAGGAACGTGTTTCCAATAACACAAGCTGACTTATTGATACAAAGCAGGTCCTCGATGAGCGACCAACAAGAAATCACGGGGAGTCCCTTACTTCCGGCCAATCAACTACCCAGGAGCAATCCCTTTGCCGAGGCCCGATCCACCCATCCTCGCAAGGCATGGGATAGATCGGGCCGGATTGGTGCAACTTCAGTTACGGATGGTTAGCGTTACCTTTCGTTAGGTTTCCTGGGTTCAGGTTTAGCTGGTGGCGCAGCCGGACGAGCAACCGGAAACGGATGCGCAGGTTCAGCCTGCTGAGATGGACCAGCCGGACGACCATTGCGAAGATTCTCAACCTGCCGAGGGCCAAGCGGCCTCCCGGGATCGACCGATTGGATGGCGCGTTTCTGCTGCTCAAACGGCGGCTGAACTTGCGCGGGTGGAGTTCTATTGATGAGCGGCCGCTGCTGCTCAGGTGGACGCGGGATTGAGCGCTCAATCTGAGGCGCAACGGGCTGAGGACGTGCGGCTACCGGTTGCGGAGTATTAACCCGAGCCGGTTCAGGCCGTTGGACAGGCCGCGGTGCGACAGGCTGAGGAGCCGGTGCTGGACGCTCGACAGTAGGCTGCGGGGCTGACCGAACGATGGGTACCGGAGCGGCTTGGACGGGCCGCGCAACCTGAGCTGGCGGGTGCGCCACCTGGTTTGGGGTCGGATCGACAACCTGTCGCTGCCGCTGCTTCGGGAAGGCCGCGCGGTTGATCGGCTGGGCCACAACGGGCCGGTTAGCTACAGGCGAAGGCTGAGGAGCACGCACCGGCGTCCCCGGCGCTCCTGCACGCTCGAAGCCCTGCCGAGTCTCCACCACAGGACGAGCCTGCACAGGAGGCACAGCACGCGCAGGAGGCTTCGAGGCAACAATCGCAGTTGCCGGTGTAACTAGCGGGTGCGGAATAATCGGTGCCGTGTTGAGCTGAGCACGAACCTGTGGCGTCAGTTGAACGCGCTGCGCGTGGCCAATCATCTCGCCAGAGGCAAAGGCGCGCTGCTGCACGGCGACCGTTCCAACGTTGCGATTCACATACGTCACGTTCGTGATGTTGGTAGTGTTGTAAACATTCACCGTCTTGTTGATATAGGTATTGTGGATCTCGGTGATGTTGGTGTTGTAGATGTTGGTGACGTTGACGCGATTAACATAGGCAGGGCTCGCGTGATACCAGGGATGATAGACCTCGCGCGGACCCAGCGGGAACCATGCTGCGATGCCCCCTCCTCCGCCAATCGAGATCGAAATACCGCCCCCTCCTCCGCCAACGAAGGCGACAAGGGCAGGCGAGTAAATCGGGCGGATCTCAACGCCGAAGGCCGAAGCTGGCGGTCCTGGGACCCATCCCCATCGTCCGCCGAAGTTAGCCCAGCGGCCATAGTGGAAGGGTGCAAAGCCCCACGGCTCAGCCTCAACCCAGGTCCAGCCCCACGGAGCGACCCACGCCCAGTGGCCGTTCGAGTAGGGTGTCCATCCCGCCGCGACGCCACGCGGATACCAGACAGCGCCGTAGCCTTGGTTGTCCTGATTCGCGGGCTGCCAGTCCCCATAGCCGTCGAGGTCAGAGGCACCGATCATATCCGGCGAGACGTACCGATCGGTGTAGGAGATAAATTGTTCATAACGACGCTCGCGGCCCTGGTCGAACTGGTCAAGACCATCGGGCGGCAGAAGCCGGACCTGCTCGGCGTAGACCGGATTCGCACCAGAGAGCCGCAGCGATTGGTTGGGGCCAAGCTGCTCGTCCAGATTCTGGCCAGTCACTTCAACCGTGCCGGAGGAGACCGTGACCACCGTCGTGTCGTCCTACGGAAAAGAGTCGATGCGAACGTCGCCCGGCCGATCGACCAGAATCGCGCCGTTAGGCGTGTCGATCTCGATCGTTCTGCGCTGACCGTTGAAGCTGCCAAGCGAGCGGGTGCGGACGCGGATTGAGCCCTGCGCCAGCCCGAACTGGG
>JBDTEQ010000070.1:0-31895 GCA_039922475.1 Edaphobacter sp. | reverse complement strand
GCCCGTACGGGAGTAAAGTTCCGTAACGACCTCGATCCAACCCCCTGCATCTGCAAAACAACGAAAGCTGACAAAATGAAGCTGGTTAGCCAGGTATGTTTTGCCACACTTCTTATTTTGGAATGAGATAGTTACAAAATTTAATTCCCAATTTCCAGCCAAATTCGCGTGTCAAGCCCCAAAACCACCTAAACAACACAAACGAAACAAGATCGAGTTGGCGTATTAGTTACGCTCAAACCGCTATACTGGATATAGAGATCAAAACAAGCAAGCCTCAAAAGGAAAATCGACCACCCTCTGGGGCTAACTCTTTTGTTTGCACATATTTGGCAATAACCCCTTTATTATGACATTTTTACAGGCAGGCACAGGCCGTAAACATTTGAATCGAAATGGGTTACAGCCGGGCAATGGGGAGGGGGGGGTCACCCCACCCGGCAGATCAGGCACTTCAGGTAGCTAGTCTCCGGCAGCGTCAACACCGCCGGATGGTCCGGTGCCGCTCCACGAATCTCCAGCACCTGCACCCGTCGCCCCGCATCGGAGGCGGCAGCCGCAACCACCTCGGTGAACTCTGCCAGCGGAACATGATGCGAGCACGAGCACGTCACAAGCGTCCCGCCGGGTGTAAGCATCTTCATAGCCCGCAGATTTAATTCCTTGTACCCGCGAAGCGCACCTTCCGCAGCGCGCTTCGACTTCGCAAACGCCGGTGGATCGAGCACAATCGTCTCGTACCGCTCGCCATTCGCCTCATACTCGCGCAGCAGCTCAAACGCATCCGCCTCGATCCACTCTACCTTCGCCGCCAATCCCGAGTTCAACTCCAGATTCCGGTCCGCCACCTCCAACGCGCCGCGACTCGCATCCACCCCGGTCACCCGCTCGCAACGCTGCGCCATGTGAATCGCAAACCCGCCCTGGTACGTGCAAATATCCAGCGCCGAACCACGCGCATACCGCGCTGCAGCCGCATAATTCAACCTCTGATCGAGAAACGCCCCCGTCTTCTGCCCTGAACTCGCGTCATAGTGAAACCGCAACCCATTGATCGTGAACACACTCGTAAGCTGCGCCGGATCGCCAGCCGAATACAACGCCCCAGGCGAAGGAGCAGCCAACTGCTCCAACTCACGGATCTTCGGATCAGGCCGCTCGACGATAGTCTTCGGAGCCAGCCGCTCCTGAATCACCTCAGTAAGCACCGAGCGAACGTCATCCTGCGCGGTTCCCTGAGTCAGCAACTGCACAATCACCAGCTCGTCATACCGATCCACCACAATCCCCGGCAAACCATCCGCCTCCGAGAACACCAATCGGCAGGCATTATTCTCCCCGGACTCCGGCGCAACCTCACCCCGCAGCGCCAACGCAGCCACAACCCGCTCCCGCACCTGCTCCAGATACGACGCCCGCGACAACGCCGCCTCAACCGACACCATCCGTACCGCAATCTGCGATGCCGCACTGTAAAGCCCCGTACCCAGCGGAATCCCACGACTATCCATCACCGTAACCAGAGCCCCGCCGGCAATCTCCACCGCACCAGCCGCAGGCACCAGCGTCTCCACATCCGACCGGTACACCCAAAGGTGCCCCGCCCGCAACCGATCCGCCGCCCGCCGCGTAACCCCTGCCGCCGGTCCAAACGGCTGAGCCGCAACCACCCGAGGCTCGCGCTCTTCCACTCTTCTAACCATGAATCCATGGTCGCACAACCATGTAGAACCAGCGATCATGCCATCATGAAACAGGAAGATCGAACCGCGAGGGCAAGCGCCAAGTGCAGAAGGTTGATGTCGTAATCCTGGGAGCAGGCGCAGCCGGATTGATGTGCGCGATCGAAGCCGGCCGCCGGGGCCGCCGTGTCGTCCTGCTCGACCACGCAGAACGCATCGGCAAGAAGATCCTGATCTCAGGCGGTGGCCGGTGCAACTTCACCAACATCCACTGCCGCCCGGAAAACTTCCTCTCCGAAAATCCTCACTTCGCGAAATCTTCACTGGCCCGATACACCCCCACAGACTTCATAGCGATGGTTGAGAAACATGGCATCCGCTACCACGAAAAAACTCTTGGGCAACTCTTCTGCGACCGCTCAGCACTCGACATCGTAACCATGCTCGAGCGCGAATGCATCGACGCAGGAGTCCAGATACTCACGGGCACACAAGTCGCATCCGTCATGCGAGACGAGCACTTTCAAGTACACACAACGAAGACGGCCTTCGAAGCCGATGCCGTAGTCGTCGCCACCGGAGGCCTCTCCATCCCTAAGATGGGTGCAACAGGATTCGGCTACGGCCTCGCAGAACAGTTCGGCCTGCGCATCGTGGAATGCAGGCCGGGATTAGTACCTCTGGTCTTCAACGCAGAGGACCGCGAACAGTGGTGCGATCTCGCAGGCGTCTCCGCAGAGGTAGTCGCGACTGCCGGAGCGCGCAAGAGACGCCGCAGCTTCCGGGAAAAGATGCTCGTAACGCACCGAGGCCTCAGCGGTCCCTCAATCCTCCAGGCATCCTCCTACTGGCAGCCCGGCGAACCCATCGAGATCGATTTAGCACCAGCGATCGAAGTGATGGCCCCTCTGTTGACTCACAACGCCCGGCGCGATGCAGCCGCGGCCACACTTGCACTACGTTCGATATTGCCGTCTCGCCTGGCCGAACGATGGATCGCGCTCCACGAAACTGCGAACTGGACGAACGCTTCTCTGGAGGCTATGGAACGTCAGTTGCACTCATGGCAGATAACGCCAGCCGGAACAGAAGGCTATGCGAAGGCCGAAGTAACCGCAGGAGGAGTCGATACTGCGGAGCTCGATGCAAAGACCATGCAGAGTCGCAAGGTGCCGGGCCTGTACTTCATTGGCGAAGTGGTCGACGTAACCGGATGGCTGGGCGGATACAACTTCCAGTGGGCATGGGCCTCAGGAGCCAGCGCAGGCCGCACCATCTGAAGCTGCATCTCGCATCGAATCCAATAAATCTATTGAACGATCAGCGTAAGGTTAACGGTTCGCGTCAGACCTCCACTGCTCGCCGAGGCAACGATCGTATACGTCCCCGCAGGCGTGATCGAAATCGGAGGGTTAGGATTCGAGCCTCCCTCCAAAGGAATGGCGCGCCCTGCGCCACATCCGGTCGCAGCGATCAAACAACCAATCAACATAAAAGCGGCGAGTCTCGCCCACCGCTTTCTACGAAGAACCGGTAAACCCATCGGCAACAGGATCGCGAGCCAGAACATATTCGGTTCCTTCCTCAATGGAGGAGATAAAAGAGCAGTAGAGGAAACACCGGTAAGCACAGTCACCGAAACAGTAGTGGTACTTCCCAGCGCCACACTGGAGGGCGTGATATTACATGTAGAGTTCGTCGGCGCTCCTGTACAGGTAAAGGTCGCCGTCCCCGGAACATCCGCGGCAGAACTGACCAGCAACGGATAAACCGCGTTCTGACCGTTCGCGATCGTAAGACTCGTCCCTCCGTTCGGATTGAGCGTAAAGTCAACACCCGTTCCGGTGAGCGAAAGCGCTTGAGGAGAGCTGCCGGCATTGTCGGTGACGGTGAGCATGCCCGAGCGCGGCCCTCCCGCCGTCGGCGCAAACGCAATCTGCATGGTGCACGCTGTATTCACCGCAACGCTGCTTCCGCACGTATTGCTGCCGGCGGCGATAACGAAATCTCCAGCTACAGCAACGCTCTGCACAAGCAGCGGAACCCCACCATTGTTAGTCAACGTAATTGTCTGCGCAGCCGAGATCACACCAACTCCCGTAGGAGGGAAGCCAACAGTCGACACCGGGGCAAGAGACACACCAGGCGGCGCGACCCCAGTCCCGCTGAACACGACGCTCTGTGTACGGTACTGGTCCGAAACTGCCAGCAGGCCCGTAATCGTGCCAACATTCTTTGGCTGAAAAGCGATATTGATCGCACAGCTTGAGTGCGCGTTGAGCGAGTTGCCGCATGCATTCACCGCAGTAAAATCGCCGCTGATAATCTGCGCTGCAATCAACGTCAAGGGCAGATCGCCTGAGTTCGTCAGCATAATCTGCTGGGCAGGACTTACAGTACCGAGTTGCTGGGCTGAAAACGTAAGCTCCAATGGCGAAAGAGCGTCCGTAGCGGGCGACGTACCAGTCCCACTCAGCGATGCCGCCTGGGTACCGGCGTCGTCCGCGATGGTGAACGTCCCGCTTCGCACTCCGGAGCCGGTAGGAATAAAGACGATCGATACCGTACATCCGGTACTCGGCCTGAGACTGGCTCCGCAGGTATCGGCTGCGATCTTAAAATCCGCTCCGACGACGGACGGAACCTGCAGCGTAATCGAGTTGCTACTGGTGTTCGAGATCGTAATGTTCTGAGCTGGACTCATCGCATTGATGGTCGTCGAAGGGAAAAGAATACTAATGGGATCCAAAACGATGGAAGCTGCAGCCCCGCCAGTGCCGGTGAGCGTCGCCGTCGCCTGTCCACCGGCTACGTTTCCATAGACGGTAAGTACTCCGTTTCGACTTCCCGTCACCGTTGGTAGAAAAATAACCTGGATTGTACAAGTTGCATTCACTGCAATCGGCGCGGCCGTACAGGTATCTGTCTCATTAAAGTCGCCTGTAGTAGCGATCATGCTCACCGTTAGGGACGCACTGCCTGTATTTGTAACTGTAATAGTCTGTGGCGCACTCCCCGTAGCAACGGCCTGCGTGCCAAAGGTAAGCGCAGCAGAGCTCAAGCTGATGGCTGGCCGCGCCGAACCAGACGCTGTAAGCAGCGGAATCTGCCACAAACCGCGCCCATAGGTTGCAGCGCGCAGCTCACCCGAGCGGCCATCACCCGTCGCCATGTTCGCCGCAGCCGCAAGCTTAACTACCGGCGCATTCGGCAGGCTGGTTCCATAGACACTCCAACAGTTCGTCGCGGCGCACGTCGTAACTTCGGTCGTTACATAAACACCGGTGTCCATTGCGACATACAGCGTGTTCGCATCATTCGGATCGACCACAACGCTGTTGGCCGGAGCGTTCGGCAGGTTACTGCTGATGTTGGTCCAGTGCCCTCCTCCATCGACAGAACGATACAGGTGCGCCGCATTGATGCCGTTTCCTGCAAACCCCATCACCGTCGCATAGATCGTCTGACCGGTAGCATCGTGCAGATCTGCCGCAAGCGACGAAAGATCGAACCCTCCCGCATTGAACCCCGCGCCCTGACCGTTGATCACAGGCGAAGTCGCGAGATCATTCCATGCCGCTGTATTGGTCGCCGTATCCCCAGTGGCAATCGAAAAAAGATGCCCACCAAGACTGCCTCCGCCATCGAGCGAGCCCGCCATCCCCACATAGAGCACCTCCGAACCGCTGTTCTGCGCGGCCGTCGCATTGCTCGCAGGCCCCGCAGCCGCCAGAGAACGAATCACAGGATTTGTACTCGCGCAGGATGCATTCTGCGGTCCACCCAGAAGGTCACTGATCGCATTCGACGAGGACCACGACGCTCCATCGGCAGCACCACGCCAAGTTCGACACGTTCCGATAAGAACATCGGACGAAAGTGCTGGGTCAAGTATCCACGGAGCATCGATGAGCGAATCATCTTCAGACACCTGGGCAAGCCCTACAGTTGGGGAACCTGAAAAATCCGTCGCAGTACAAGCCGCACCGCGAGTGCATTGGTGAATGCTAACGCCTGCCGCAGTCGAGATATACCAGAGCAGCGGATTATTTTGATCGATGGCCACGGTTCCGCCCTCGCCAGTAGCCAGCTGAGGCCAGGCTATTGCAGAAGATGCTGTCGAAGTAGCAGCAGACCCATCCGCACCTAGTCCTGCAAGCAACATATTCGCATCAGTCGGATGCTGTGCGAAACTGACCACTTCAGCAAGCGATCCTAAACCTCCATTGAGATTCTGAAAATGGGTCGCGTCGTCGGCGGAGCAGGGTGCCGCCTGCTGATTGACACCATCTGTCGATCGCCAGAGACCGGCATCGTTGCCAAGATAGAGGAGCGGCTGTCCTCCCGTTGCCAGCGTAGCAATGTCATGTTGTGCAGGAGCGACCTGCGCAGGCGCGGCGCATCCGTTCACCGCATTCGTTGTATTGCGCAGCGTACATCCTGCGGAAAGTGAGCACCGGTAAAGATCAACCGTTCCCACATAAAGCAGCGTGTCCTGTGATGAACCGGCCGGTCCTGCTGGCACCGCCGACAACGCAAGGTTGTAGTCTGCCTGTGGAATCACGCTACTTCCGTTGCCAACCTCCATCGGCGTCGACAGCAGTTGATTGCCGAAGGTAACAGTCGTATTGCTGCAATTCGTACCGGCCAAAGCACACGCATCCTGCCACAGCCCCTGATCGTGGTTGTTGCGATCGACCGTCAACGCAAATGTATCGCCCGTCGTGGCCTGGACAGCAAGCGCCGCGCGAAAGATTGGGCACGATGCGCTGCCGATCGTACCCGGTGCAGTCGGGCATGCCGTAGTCGTCAGGCCCGTCCCGGGCTGTTGCGCCAGCCGTGTCCACGTCGCGCCGTCTGGCGATTCGTAGTAGCCGTGATATCGAATCGCTGCATAGAAGCGTTGACGAACAGGGTTCCACACAACCGCGGTCGCAGCTCGGCCGCCTAAATCTTGCCCAGACGCTTGAGGAGTCTGCACAATCTGGCTGCCGTCCATAATCGTGGACATCTGCCATGTAATGCCGGCATCGGTTGAATAATAAAGCCCCATCACGCTATTGTTCTTATCTGGAGCGTTGACAAGAACTCCCTCGGCAGCATGAGAAACCGCCGCAACCACCGTACCCGGCGTCGCACTGCTCCAGGCAAAGCCAGCGAACCCCAGCCCGATGAAGGAATGCTCCCCCGTCGCGCCATCCTGCGAACTTTGAATGAGCGTCCACGTAAGACCGCCATCCGCAGATCGCAACAGCCCGCTACCGTAAAACGAATCCGAAGCGTCATTGGGATCTCCTGTGCCGGCCAGTACCACCCCTGACTGAATGCTGATCGCCCCAATGCTCAATGACGGAATCGCCGCGGTCCCTGCATTCGCGTTGAACACGGGCAGTGTATCGGTAAGGGCCGCAAAGGTTACACTCGCCGCTGGCCCACTCGCGTTGGTCGACTTCCACACTCCTCCACCCGTTGTCCCGAGATAAACCGTATTGCCTGTCGTATCTGCTGGATCAATCGCAATCGCAGTCACACGGCCGGTCACATTGCCATACGCAATACTTGAAACCTGGTTCGGGCCAACCGCCTGCCACGCAGCATTAAGGCCGGAGATCTGAGGAGATGCCGCCTGCTGTGCCAACATCGCCGCCTGTTGCCGCCGCGCTGCATCCATCGCTTGCGCACCAGAGATATTTCCCGCTAAAGTTCGGCCGCTAAGGAAGTGTCGCGTTTGAAGAGTGTGCTCAGACGCGGGAGCGGCCGTTTGAGAGTCTCCCACACGGCTTGGAACTACCGGCATCGGCATCATCTGCGCAGAGACAAAAGCTGACGCGGCGACGGTAAGGTAAAGACCTCCCGCTAACAAATGGGAGTGCATACCACCCCGAAACAATCGACGTGCGACGCCCGCGAATTGAAAAGATACGATCAGGCCCATAGCGTGCAATCCGAATCAGGCAGACAGCTAACATCATGCTGCAAGCTGCCATCGGACGAGTCAACGCTAGAGCGGGAGAAGAACGACGGATGGTTCCACAACGGGATGAGGAAACTCTCATACACGTTGCTGGAGTGTTCGTTGAGGTTACTCTGCGGCCTCTCTCAGCGTGTTTCGCGGCGGATGATTCCAACCAATCAATAATCCGGCTTAACGTCCTCAATCTACACCAGGCGAGGCTTCGCCACAATCACTTTGAGGTTATAAAAGAAGAACTCCTTCGAACCCGCGCACATAATCGGGGGACAAAAAGGCGGATTGATCAACCCGGGAAATGTAGAGCACTTTGCTCCGGAAGAAGCCCCATCTGCTGAATGTACCTCTTCGAATCAAACTTCTTACCCGTAGAAGCGCCAGACATGTAGCGAATCTTGCCAAATACCGGCCGCTCTCCCCACGCTCGGTCGAATTTACCAAGAATCGCCCACGCAACCCCTGCATACCCATTGGGGTCGCGTCCATCAAGCAGATATTTATCATTCAGATAAATCGCATACTTCATCGCCGTCGCAACATCGGGCGTCCACTCGGTAATCTTCTTCGCCCAGTACATCCGCAGATAATTGTGCATCCACCCATAGCGAACCATTTGGGTCTGCCCCGCATTCCACAAATCATCGTGGGTTGCCGCGCCCTCGAGCTCGCGGAGTGTATATAGATGTTCACGCTCGTCGCGGGCGTGCTCTGCAATGGTGGCCTTCGCCCAACTCTCGGCACACTCCAGAGAGTCGTACCTCTTCGTGTATCGGACAAAGTTGACCGCAAGCTCACGCCACACAATCAGTTCATTAAAGTAGCTATCGCGGGCTGCTTCCAGTTTTGGGTTCGCCTTCGCCGCAGCATCAACAGCAAGTGCGATCGTAGTAGGCCCTACATGCCCAAAGTGCAGATAAGGCGACATGCACGAAGTGCCATCCGTCTCCGGATGATTGCGCTGCGCATCGTAGCTTTCAAGAAGCTTCTCCGTAAACATCTTCAACCGTTTCAGCCCGGAGCGCGTGCCGCCCCTCCACCCCTCGACCGGCGTGACGCTTCGATCAAAATTCTTCCAGTCCCGCGTCATGTCCTCATGCACCGATTCGGCATGAAAGCCTCGCGGCCTCTTCCACTCATGTTCAGCGCGGAGATTCTCATAAGGATGCAGATACTCGGGAAGCAGCCTGTAGAGTCGTGGCCGAATCGTGTACGCCCCATACTGCGCCCTCTCTATCAGCTTTGAGGGAACCACCACATCCGCATCCACCGTCCAGAACGGAATCTCGATCTGCGAAGCAAGATGCTTGCGCCATCGCTCCGGTTCCCGCATGGGATTTTCATCCCCAATCAAGAAGCCAGCCTGAACATCAGCAAGCAATTGCTCATGAGACTCATTCGGAGCCCGTCGCATCACAAACGAGATATTGCGCGCAGCCAGATCTGCTTCGATATCTGGCAACCCTTGATTGAGAAAGGCATAGTGTCGAAGGTTGGCATGAGGGAAGTTTGAGATACCCGCAAAATAAACCACCAGAGGCAAACGCAAAAGGTTCGCCACCCGAACCGCCGCATCGACAGCATGGTTGTCCACACCTCGTTGCGCGCGCTGCATCCAATAGACGACACACCGTCCGTTGCGATCAGGTAATCCTTTTCGCCGCACCGTGATGCGCGGATCGCCCGACCAGGTATCAAGCTGTTGCGACAATTCAGACCGTACCTTGGCCATGGGTCAAGTGTACGAGGCGTTCAAGATGGACTTTGACCAAAGTAAAAATGCGACCCCGCAAGTCGCATCCTTATCAAAACGAGCTTCCTGCTACCACAAGCCCCACGCTCGACTCATGTAATCGGACAGCGTCATCGTAATCAGCACAAGGAACGTAAAGAAGCCCGAGGCCACAGTCAGCTTCACCAATTTCGACTGGTACTTCACGTGCATGAAAAACAAAATGACGATCACCGCTTTGGCGGATGCAATCCCAAGTGCAATCACAGGGTTCATTGGTCCCAGATCGATCTCAGCAGCAATGACGGTCAGCGCAGTGCCCAGCAACAGAGCGGCATAGACTATCCCATATTGAGCCGGCGTCACGATGTGATGAGCGGAGTGCTCAGGGTTTACTACGTTCGACGGATCGTGAAATTCAGACATTCTCTTCTCCTTCAGGCCGGCTTCGGCTTGCGGTCGCGGCTACGTGAGGGGGTGTCGGTTAATAAGATAGAGCAATGGGAACAGGAACAGCCAGACAATATCGACGAAGTGCCAGTACAACCCGAAGTTTTCTATCGGCGCAACATATCCTGACGAAAAATCCCCGCGGTTCGCTCGCCATGTGAGCCAGCATAAGAGAACAATGCCAATGATCATGTGCAATGCGTGCATGCCGGTCATCGCAAAATAGAGGAAAAAGAAGATCTGCGTCTTTTGCGCCATATCCGGAGCGATCGGCTTTTCTTTCAACCCATATGCGCCCGGATTAACGAACTCCGAAACATCGAAATGCGCTCCCGGAATGTGGTGCTTCTCCCACTTCTCGTGGTACTCAATGCCTTTGATGTAAAGGAACGCCAACCCAAACAACGTCGTGAGAACGAGGAAGACAACCAGAAGACTCTTCTTCCTGACCTCTGCTGCCCATACCCCGAGCGCCATGAAAAAGCCCGACGTAATGAGGATTGCCGTGTTCGCCGTGCCAAGTGGAATACTGAGCTGATTGGATCCAACCACAAAGGGCTCGTAGTACCAGTTCCGATAGAGCAGGTACGAAAAGAACATGCCCCCGAAGAACATGATCTCCGTCAACAGGAAGAGCCACATTCCGAAGGTCCCGGCCTCGCGCTGCTGCTCCTGCGTCTCGAAGTGATGGCGGTGCTGCGGAAGCGAAACATGTTCGTGCTCCGCTGCAGTATCGTGCGTATCTGGATGCGTTGCTACGATCGTATTATCCAACGGTCGTCACCTCTTGTGCAGTCTTGTGAGCGAGCCACTCGTAGTCATATGCTTCACGATCTACGATAGGAATCTCGATGAAGTTTTCTGTAAGCGGCGGCGACTGGATCTGCCACTCAAGACCCGTTGCCTGCCATGGATTGTCGCCGGCAATCGCCCCATACTTCAGTGACCACGCCAGATATAGCAGAGGCAACATGTATCCAATGCCAAGTACCGTGGCCCCTGCAGTAGACAGCACGTTCAACACCTGGAACTCAGGTGGATACGCATGATACCGGCGAGGCATTCCGAGATATCCCAGGATGAACTGCGGCAAAAATGTCAGGTTGAATCCAATAAAGGTCGTCACCGCCGCAACCTTCGACAGCGACTCCGGATACATGCGCCCTGTCATCTTCGGCCACCAGAAGTGGACGCCCGACAGGAACGCCATCAGCATCCCGCCCACCATGACAAAGTGAAAGTGAGCGACGATGAAATATGTCTCGGTCAGATGAATGTCCATCCCCAGCGCTCCGAGAAAGACACCCGTCATGCCGCCGATCGTAAACAGTCCAAGAAATCCGAAGGCGTAAAGCATCGGCGTCTCAAACGTGATCGAACCCTTCTGCATCGTAAATGCCCAGTTGAACGTCTTGATCGCCGAGGGCACCGCGACCAGCATCGTCAACAGCGAGAAAACAAGCGCCGAATAGTTGGATACACCCATGATGAACATATGGTGCGCCCAGACGAAGAAGCCGAACAACGCAATCGCCACAGAGGAGAACGCAACCGCCGTATATCCAAAGACTCGCTTCCGGCTGAAGGTGCTGATGACCTCGGAGATGACTCCCATACCCGGAAGGATCATGATGTACACAGCAGGGTGCGAGTAGAACCAGAAGAGATGTTGAAACAGCAGCGGATCGCCACCTTTGGTTGGATCGAACACCCCGATGCCAACGAGCCGCTCAAGCGCTACCAGCGTCAAGGTGATCGCCAGCACCGGAGTGCCAAGCACCATCAGAAGGGAAGCCGCATAGTGCGACCAGACGAACAGCGGCATCCGGAACCACGTCATTCCCGGCGCCCGCATACGATGAATCGTCACAATAAAGTTCAGCCCGGTGAAAATCGATGAGAACCCGAGAATGAAGACCCCGGTTGCCGCAGTCACCACATGCGTATTCAGGTAGTGCGTCGAAAGCGGAGTCGTGAACGTCCAGCCCGTGTCCACTCCGCCAAGCACCATCGCTGAAAGAACCACGATGCCACCCAGCCAGTAGAGATACCAGCTCAGCAGATTGATCTTCGGAAATGCCAGGTCTCTCGCACCCAGCATGATCGGCATCAGGAAGTTCCCCAGCGTCGCTGGAACCGATGGCACCAGGAAGAGGAAGACCATGATGATTCCATGCATGGAAAACATCTTGTTGTAGGTATCGGACGCCATCAGATCGCCCTGCGGCGTCAGCAGTTCAAGCCGGATCAGACCCGCAAACGCTCCCCCAATAAAGAAGAAGAACGTAATTGAGATCAGATACATGATTGCAATGCGTTTATGATCCCCCGTAAACAACCAGCTCAGCAGGCCATCTTCGTTATTGATATAGCTCCGCTTTGGCAGAGTCGCCGTTCTTTGGTCCGGCAGATTGAGAATGGTGGAACTGGTTGCACTCATGGCTTCGCTACCCCTGGCGTTGTCGGCGCCGTTTGATTCGACTCAGACGTGGTCAGCGTTTGCTGCACACGATAGTTGCTCTGCATTAGTTTGATGTACTCGACCAGATCGATCAGGCCGTCTTCGCTGATCTGCCCCTGGTACGTCGGCATGATCGGTGCATACCCCGCAGTGACGTGTTCCGACGGATTCAGAATTGCATCGCGCAGATAAGCATCGTTGACCAGCACCTGCGATCCATTCGTCAGTTGCAGCTTCGATCCATAAACACCCGCAAGATTGGGTCCACGCGCAGCCGCACTTCCGGAATGGCATGCATTGCAGCCCATACTGGCAAAGAGCCTCTCACCATTCTGTGCAAGCGACATCCCGCTGGTGGACTCCTGCGTCCACTTCGCGTAATCATCCGGGCTCAACACCGTCACCTCGCCGATCATGGCGGAGTGATTCGTCCCGCAGTATTGCGTACAGAAGATGTGATACGTTCCCGGGGTCGTGGCATTGAACCATACCGTCGAATACCGGCCCGGAATCACCTCACGCTTCACGCGGAAGTCTGGAATCGAGAAGCTGTGAAAGACGTCCTGCGAGATCATCGTCAACTGGACCGGACGTCCCATCGGCACGTGCAGCGCATTGATCTCATGCTGCCCGCCTGGATGCTCCGCCTTCCACATCCATTGCTTGCCGACTACATAGATGTTCATCGCATTCGTCGGAGGATTGTAGATCCGGAAGTACAGCAGCGCGCCCCACACAAACACGATCAGAAACAGTGCCAGCGGAATAATAGTCCATGTGGCCTCAAGCAGGGTCGAGCCTTCCACCTGGATTGCAACCGGGTGCTTCTCCTTACGATAACGAATCGCAAAACCGAAGATGAGGATGCCCACCAGCGTCAGGCCGATGACCGTGATCGTCATCAGAAAAAAGAAAAGCGCGTCAGCGTAGGGCGCAATGGTCGATGCCTCGCGCGGAAACAGCGCAGAAGCGTTGAGCCACTTCACCAGAAATTGCCACAGAACTGGACTGATATGCATCGTTACCCTTTATCCGTTTCTTTCTTCGTCAGGTCGTGTTCGCGCGCCAATTTGATGTCTCTACGAAACATCACAAACATGAAGCCGCCCAATCCCGCTACCGTAATCATCCCGCCAAGCTGCACTATGCGGGCCACAATAAGAGAGTGCCGGTTGGTCTCCGGATCGTAGTGATAGCAGTACGTCAGTATGTTCGCAACTGGCGAACCGATCTTGTTGCCCGACGCGTCAATCAATCCCAGCAGGATATCCTTCGGCGAATACTCCACCCCAAGGTAGTATTGTGCGAGTTTTCCTTCCGGCGTCACAAGCTCGATCGAACTCGCATGCGCAAACTGCGACAGCTTGCCATCCGGTCCCGGAACCCGGACATAGCCGAAGCCAACTGCATTCGTGACCGCATCGATCGCCGGCCTTTGCCCGGTCAGAAAATGCCAGCCCGCAGCCGTCTCCGGTCGTCCGTACCGCTTCACGTAAAGTGCCTTCGACGTTGCAGCCTGTTGCGGAGTATCGGTGGGATCGATGCTGATGACGATGACATCGAAGTCCTTGCCCGGCGTCAATTTCACCATCTCCAGCGAGCTTGCGATCCCATTCAACTCTTCAGAGCACAGCATTGGGCAGGTGTAATACACCAGCGAAAGAAGCGCAGGATGCTTGCCGAAGTAATCTCCCAGCTTTACAGACTTGCCGGCCTCATCCACAAACGCCGCATCAAGCGGCAGTTGCTGATTCAAATGCTGCGATACCTTGACCCTTTGCAGCACGGTCGGCAACTGGTCCCCGGAGTTTTCGCCGGCCTGTTTATCCCCGTAGCTTGAGACCTGGGCGAACACCGGCGCACTCAACAGGACGCAGCAAAGGATCGCCGCCTGCCAACTGCCTCGTATTGTCCGCCCGCTTCTCATGCCGTCTCTTCTCGCCACTTCTCTATCGTAAATCTGCTGCCCACGCCCTTGCATCCCGCGCGGTTACTTCACCGAACTCACAGGAGCAAGCTCTGCCTTGTTCTCTTCCGTCGCCTTGCCATACGCCAGCTTTTGTTCGCGTGTTTCGATCACTTGAAGTTCATATCCGGTGCGCGCAAAACCAGAGGTGAGCGGCGCCTGAATCGTCGGCTTCTCGTCTCCGGTCATCTCGACCTCTGGAGTCGAACCCTGGGTGTTTACGGGCAAACCGCGTTGCGCAATAATCTCCATCGCGCGAGCAATCGGAATCCGAATCGATTCGCCCTCTCCCGGAACAACGCTGTAGTTGTTCAGCAGAAGGTCTTCCCGCGCATGCAGATCGGCCGTCGCCTGGTTTCCATCGTCGATGTCCAGACGAGGATTGGGAAAAGTCGAGGTCATCTGCTGGAACTCCCTCTGCTCCATCGCCGTGTTGCTCGTCAGATCCTGGCGTTTACCATCCGTTGGCCCCGCAAATGTGCTGAGCCTGTTCCACTTCGTGACCGGTCCATCTTCTTTCTTTATTCCGCCGTTGATCAGAATGCCTATGCCGTAGCAAAGCATAAAGAAAACCAGCACCGACCCAAACAGTCCAGCCAGAAAGACGGCGATGCCATTGGCATTGACGTCCGTTACCTCGTAGCCCGGGTGTTCGGAGTCGCGTACATGCGAGTCATGCGCTCCAGGTTGGTTCAGATCGTGATCGTTAGTGGGCATGTTCGGGCTCCAGTATCTCTTCCACGTGAGGATCGTTTAGGTCGATCAACGGACGGTCTTGCAACTGCTTCAAGTAGTAGGCGGCCCATAGCGAAATCACGGCCACCGGTACGGTGATATAGGCAAGAATTCCGTAGTTGTTGACGATGTGCAGATTTCCTGCTGCATCCGCAAAGTTCGGCTCAATCAGCCAGAACATATCGATGCAGCGGGCAAAGATCATGAAACATGTCAGCCAGATCATCTTCTGCTTATTCCGCTTCAAATCCCGCGACAGCAGAAGCACGAAGGGAATCAGCCAGTGGCAGATCACATCCGCCGAGCAGATATACCACCACCCACCGTGAATCCGGTTCAGATACCACGGAATCTCGTCTGGAATATTGCCAGACCAGATGATCAAAAACTCGGCGAAGCAGAGATAGATGTTCAGCATGACGAAGGCAAACGCCAGCTTGCCCAGATCGTGCTGTTCCGTCGCCCGCAGCATGGTCTTGATCGGCTCATATCGCGACAGCAGAATCACTGTCAGAATTCCAAGCGCCAGCACCGCATACCCCTGGCCTACAAGAAACTGCAGACCGTATATCGAGGAATACCAGGTCACATCCAGCGACTTGATCCAGACAATCGCTCCATCCGTCAGCAGTATCGCGTAAATCAGAATGCCGATGCCGCTCAGGTTCTCGAACTTGATCCGCCAGCGATCGAAGCTGGCCACCGTTCCCCGCTCCGGATCGGCGTTGCGCTGAAGCGACCACTTGTTCAGGAAGTACTGGAACGTCAGCAGGATTGCAAAGACCAGGACCGTCTGAATAATTGCAGGAGTCGGGCTCAACATCGCTCGCTTGTCGTTGAGCGTCATTGCCTGCTCCAGCGTCACCCAGTGATTCGCCAGAGCATTGGCCACTGCGCCAGCCGTCGGGAACGCCGCCCACTGATACAGATGCTTCCACAAAAAGATGATGGGCACGAACATCAGGCCAACCAGCCAGATCGTGCGCGTCATCGCCTCAAGCGGACGCCGGAGGATCAGTCCCCATTTGCCTCCGGTCACATACTGCAGCATCAGCATTGCCAGGCCGCCGCCGGCAAAGGTAAAGCAGGTCATGTAGCCCATCAGGTACGCGCGAAGAATATGATTCTTCCCTTCATGCGTAAAACCGAATGGGATCGTAAGGACGATGGCGACAGCGGCAACGATCAACGCACGCGTACGCCATACAGAGACGATCTCCGGTGCAGCCAGCGATGCAGGCAACGACCGCGGCCCATCGTGATCGTGGTGGCCGCCCGCTGCTCCGTTATGTTCGTGTCCTGATGACATGCGTTTTCAAACCTTCGTTCGGAAGCTTCCGAGGTTATTGCTTCGGTACTTGATGCCGTGCTCGTTGTTCAGCCGAGGTTCCGGCTGGCTGATTTGAGTTCTGGCGCGAGTTCGAACCTTGTCCGCCTGCCGCAGAAGCGGCACCCTGCGACGGGAGAACGAATAGCTCTTTGTCGGGAGTTCCCGTCACGGCAGTTGCGGGCATCGTCCATGCACTGACAAAAGAAGCTGGCAAACCTTCGTGCTCGGCAATACTTGAAAGAGGCTCGACCTGCGTTCCAGCAGGCACATCGGCTTGCGTCGCCTTCTGGCTTAACTGCAGCGCCCGGATGTAGGCGGCAATTGCCCAGCGATCGACAGGCGCAACCTGCGCTGAATAATCGGGCATCGCTCCGTAGCCATTCGTGATCACATGAAAGAAGTGGCCAAGTGGAGCAGCCTCAAGCCGCGCCGTATGATAGTCGCCAGCCTTCTCATAGCCGCGCTGCACGATCATGCCTTCCCCGTTGCCTACACGCGAGTGGCATGGCGTGCAGTAGATGTTGTATCGCTCCTGCCCGCGCTTCAAGACCTCAAGCGTTACAGGAAACGGCAGCCCGTCGCCTTCTTTCCCATTGATCAGGCCGGTGTAAAAATAGCTGTCCTCATGCAATTGGCCACGCGCCACCGTATCTTCCACCTGCGGGCGCACCGAACGGCCATCGGCATAAAAACTTGTCCCCCGCTGTGGAAAGAACTTCGGCTCATCCTGCATGTCCTGGCGGCAACCCACCAGAACCAACGTCGCCGTCATCGCACTGAGCGCTACGAGTTTGTTGAGCTTTTGCACGCTACTCCCTACTCCCTTACTCCCTGCGGTTGGCATCAGTGGTCTACCTCCACCACGGAGACCGCGGAGAACTGCTCAAGAAACGCCCGCGTCTGGCCAGGCGAATACAGAGGATCGACCGCCTCCAGGCAAAGAAAGAACTTGTCCGTCGTCGCTCCATCCCTGAAGTTCGGCGCATTGAACAGAGGATGATAGAGCTGTGGCAAGCCATTCAGCATCAGCATCCCGAAACACGCCGAAAAACCCGAAAACAAAATCGTCCACTCGTAGGCTGGAATGATAAACGCAGGCCATGAGAACAGCGGACGTCCGGCGATATTCAACGGATACGCCCACACGTTGATCCACGTCTGCATCAAGAACGCCGTTGTCACACCCATCAGTCCGCCAAGCAGGCACACCAGCGGCACCCGCGTCTTGTGAAAGTCGAGCGCCTCTGCGGCCTCTTCCACCGGATACGGCGTATAACACTCCATCCGACGATATCCGGCTCGGCGCGCCTCTTTGGTCGCATGCACCAGCTCACTCGGCGTGTTGAACTCTGCCAGCAATCCGTAAATTCCCTCACGCGGTGGCATTAGGACTCCTCCTCACTGACTACCTGTGCTATCTGCCCACCCGGCGTCACCTTGGTCTGCGGCAGCATCATCCGTATCTCAGACATCGGAATCATCGGCAGGAAGCGAACAAACAGGAAGAACAGGAACGTGAACATACCCATCGTTCCCACGTAAATCATGTAGTCCCACTTGGTCGCCCGGTAGGTTCCCCAGCTCGACGGCAGGTACTCGCGATACAGGCTGGTCACAACGATGACAAACCGCTCAAACCACATGCCCGTATTCACGATCAGCGACAGAATGAACAGGAACGTAACATTCACCCGCAGCTTGCGCGACCACAGCGTGGTCAGCGGAATCGCAATGTTGGTCAGAATCAGGATCCAGTACGCCCAGCCCATCGGCCCGAACATACGGTTCCACATCATGAAGAACTCCCAGTGGCTGGCCGAGTACCAGCTCATGAAGATCTCCATGCCATACCCGTAAGCCACAATTGAGCCAGTCGCCAACATTACCTTCGCCATGTTGTCCAGGTGGCGCAGCGTCACCAGGTCTTCCATGTGGTAGAATTTCCGGATCGGAATCGCCAGCGTCAGCACCATCGCAAAGCCCGAGTACACAGCGCCCGCGACGAAGTACGGTGGAAAGATCGTCGTATGCCAACCCGCCAGAGCCGCCACAGCGAAGTCGAAGCTGATGACCGTGTGCACCGAGAGCACCAACGGCGTTGAAAGTCCCGCCAGCAGCAGGGAAGCCGACTCATACCGGATCCAGTGCCGCGTCGATCCGCGCCAGCCCAGCGCCAGCATCCCGTAAAAGTACTTCGCCACCGGCATCGTCGCCCGGTCGCGCAGCGTCCCGAAGTCGGGAATCATTCCCATGTACCAGAAGATGATCGAAATCGATGCATACGTAGAAACCGCGAACACGTCCCACGCCAGCGGCGAGCGGAACTGCGGCCACACGTTCATCGTGTTCGGGTAAGGGAACAGCCAGTATGCCAGCCACGGACGACCCACGTGGATCAGCGGGAAGACACCGGCGCAACACACCGCGAAGATCGTCATCGCCTCTGCGAACCGGTTGATCGAGTTGCGCCACGTCTGCTTGAACAGCAGCAGAATCGCGGAGATCAGCGTACCTGCGTGGCCGATACCGATCCACCAGACAAAATTGATGATCGCGAATCCCCATGCACCGGGAATCGTCACACCCCAGATCCCGACGCCCTTCAGGAACAGCCATGTGCAGCCGATCACCAGGCCAAGCGCGACGCCGGACGCAACCATCAGACCGAAGAACCATCCCAGCGGCGTGTTCGATGTCAGCACGATCCCGGCGATCTTCTGCGTGACCGACCGGAAGGTATGTCCCGGGGCGATAACCGCATACTCGCCGGTACGCGGGTCGATCATGGGATCGACGATCGGGTCTTGCATGGGTCCTTTGGTCGCCATTATGCCAGCTCCGGATTCGGGTTGATGACACCAGCCGTGTAGGTAGTGCGCGGCCGATAGTTCAAGTCGGCCAGAACCTGGTAGTCGCGTTCCTCAGCCTTGATCTTTGCCACCTTGCTTGTCTTGTCGTTGATATTGCCGAAGGTGATGGCGCTTGTCGGGCAGGCCTGCTGGCACGCCGTCACAATCTCACCATCCCGAATCGAGCGATTTTCCTTATCAGCCACGATCTTTACCGCCTCGATCCGCTGCACGCAATAGCTGCACTTCTCCATCACGCCGCGGGACCGCACGGTCACATCCGGATTGCGCATGAACTTCAAGCTCTCCGTGTCGTAGTCCGAGTACAGCAGGAAGTTGAACCGGCGCACCTTGTACGGACAGTTGTTCGAGCAGTACCTCGTCCCCACGCAGCGGTTGTAGACCATCGTATTCAGGCCTTCAGGCGTATGCACCGTCGCACCCACCGGGCAGACCTGCTCGCAACCCGCATTCTCGCAGTGCTGGCACATCATCGGCTGAAAGTGCGCCTTCGGAGCGTGCAGATCGCCTTCGAAGTAAGTATCGATCCTCAGCCACTGCATGTTGCGCCCGACCTTCACCTGTTCGCGGCCCACCACCGGAATATTGTTCTCCGCATAGCAACTCACGATGCACGCATTGCAGCCAATGCAGCTGTTCAGGTCGATCGCCATTCCCCAGGCGTTCTGCACCTTTAGCGTAGCCGGGTCTTTCTCGTCGTATCTCCACTGGTCCGGGAAGAACGAGTTGTCGTGCTCCACCTTCTCGCCCTGCGGCGCATACCCAACCTTGCCGATCAGCGTTCCGCTCGCACCACCCTCGTGCGCAAAGTTCGGATTCTTCTTCGCCTCATCGACGGTTGCATACCGGATGATCGACCGCTCCTCCGCCTCGTGGCCCGCTAGCGAATAGACGCCCTGCGTATCGAACTTCGGCTTCTCAAGATCGTGTTGCGCAAAGCTGCCGCGATGCTCGATGTTGTGTACCTTGGTAATGCACAGGTCATAGGTTCCCGGCATCTTCACCGCAGTCACGCCGGCAACAAACAGCGCTGCATCCGACCGCCGGATCTGGTAGGCATCAAAACCCACCCCTTGCGCCACGCGGCCTGACTCCACTCCGCGGCCAAACCCAAGATGAATCGTAATCGCGCCATCCGGATGACCCGGCACCATCAACACCGGCGCAATGCACTCGCGGCCATCGAACGAGAGTTTCACCGGATCGGACTCTTCCAGCTTCAGATCGGCCATCGTTCCCATGCTCATCATCGCCGCATTATCCCAGCTCAGGTTCGTCACCTGCTTGGGCAACTCCTGCAGCCAGCCGATGTTCGCGTAACGCCCGTCATAAATCGAGGGATCGGGACGGAACGAGATCTCTACCCCGCTGGAAGCCATCGCCGGGACAGGGAACGAAGCGACCGCACTCTTGCCCGCGCCGCCGGCCTTCGCATCAAACGCCGTTCCTTCCACCCATCCATCATGCAGAGCCTTGCGCCACGACGCAGCAAAGTCGCCCTTGATGTAGGTCTTCGCATTGGCAACCACAACGTCATACGCCGAGAGCTGCATATTCGGCAGCAGCGTCTGAAACACATCATGCCCGCTCTTGCCGCCATACAGCGGAGCGATCATCGGCTGAAGAATCGTGATCGTCCCGTCATACGCCCGGGCATCCGACCAGATCTCCAGATAATGCGCCTTGTTGATATGCCAGTTCGCAACCGCGCCCGTCTCATCCACATACGAGCCCAGATGCACCGTCACCGGAACCTTCGCGAACGCATCCTGGAAGCGCAGATCGCTTGGCGCGGAATAGACCGGGTTCACTCCGAGAATCACCAGCCACTGCACCTTACCCGAGTTCATGTCCGCAACCAGCGACTTCAAGTCCGCCACCTGCTCGCTCGGAATCGGATTCACCGTCTCGGTATAGATCACAGTCTTGCCAACCGCACCCAGAGCCGAGTTCAGCGCATAAGCCGCCGCATGGACAGATGCAGGAGCCTGCTCACCGGGAATCACCACGCACTTGCCGCCCGAAGCCTTTAGATCGGCAGACAGCGTCGAGAAGAACTTCTGCGCCTCAGCACTGGCGCCCTGCGGAGCCGCGCCACTCACCAGCGCATTCGCAAAACCCGCAATCTCACTCGGCTTCAGCGCCAGCCGATGTTCCGCCTTGAACCCGGTCACCGTCGGCATCGTCTCGACGACGTACATCCGGTTCATTGGCTTGTCTTCTTCATAACGGTGCCGCGCCGCATATCCCGCAGCCAGCGGTAAAAATCCAGGATGCGCAATCCCGCTCAGAAAATCTGCATCGAGCGACAGAATCACATCCGCATCTTCCAGCTTGTACTGCGCATCGGTATAGCTGCCGAACGCCGCCTTCGACGCCGCGCGCGAAGAGTCCTGGTTCACCGGCTCCCACTGCACCAGCTTCGCGGAAGGATACGCCACCTGCACCTGCTTCCACTGCGCTGCCAGCGTAGGAGACGTGATCGTCTCACTTAAAAAGTAGATTCCCTCCCCGCCATTGGTCTTCTTCGCAGCGGAAACAAACTCCTTCTGAAAATCTCCCCACGCCGAAGCCTCTCCGCGATGCAGCACATGCTGCGAACGATCCGGATCGTACAGGCCGAGCAGCGTTGCCTGCGAAAACGCGTCCGACTTGCCCTTCGACATCGGATGCTCCGGGTTGCCCTCCACCTTGATCGGCCGGAACGAATCCGACTTGATCAGCACTGGAATCGCGCCAGTCGGAAACGGATGCGCCGTAGCGAAGTACATCGGCTTGCCCAGTATCAGGTCTTCCGGCTGCTTTACATAAGGAAAGATCGGCTCATCCGGCTGCTTCGTACAACCGGCCAGTCCGGCCAGCGCCAGCGACGCCCCCATCACCTTCAAAAACCCGCGCCGGCTCACCGCATCGACCCACTCTGTCGACTGTCGCGGAAACTCCTCAGCCATCAACTCCTGGAACCCCGGCGTCTCGGCCAGCTCATCCAGATTCTTCCAGAAGCGCCGTCCGGTCTTGCCGTCCAGTTTGGCCTGAACCTCGGCCAGAGTCATCTTCGCCGGTGCAATCTGCGTTACCACTACGGGTTGTGCCGGTGCTTTTATCTCAGCCATCGTCTCGTCTGTTCCCATTCCCGTCGTCTTCAATCCGGTCTTCATCATCGGTGGCACGTCTCGCAACTCGAAAGCTGCTCAGGATTGCGAATGTGGTACTGCGCGGTCAAATACCTGCCCAGATCCATCTGGTCCGTGAACTTCTCATAACTCGCCGGCATCTTGATGCCCAGCGGAGGAACATCGCTCGATGTCGGCCCATTCATCCCGGCCGCGATCTGCATCATCGCAATCTCAGGCCCCTTGCCCGTGGGATCGGTCGTTGTGCAGCTCACATTCTGCGCCGTCGGGCCGGAGCCGCTTGCCGCGCCATTACTCGTACACCACACCGGCTTGTCGTTCGAAGGTCCAGCCCACGCCATGTTGTAGATCTCGCTTGTCGGCCGCAGGTTCGCCGCAGGATTGCGATGGCAGTTCAAACACCATTCCATCTGCAGCGTGTTCTGCTGATACATCAATGGCATCTCGTCCACGCGTCCATGACAGCTCGCGCACCCCAGGCCTTTATTGACGTGAATCTCATGGTTGAAATAAACGTAGTCCGGAAGGTCGTGCACGCGGATCCACTGAATCGACGCGCCCGTCGCCCAGCTCTGCCGCACCGGCTCCAGCAGATCGGCATTTGTCCAGATCTGTGCATGGCAGTTCATGCAGGTCTTCGTCGGCGGAATCCCCGCGTATGCTGCATTCTCCACCTGCGTGTGGCAGTACTGGCACTGCAACCCGAGCCCTTGCACATGGTGCTTGTGGCTGAACGGGATCGGCTGGTCCGGACGTTGCCCCTGCCGCGTCACCCACGGCGATCGTTGCAGTTGATCCAGCGTTACACCGAGCGCGATGACGATCACGCCAGTTAGTACCAGGCTGAATCGAGCCAGCGCGTTCGAACTGCGGTCAAAAACTTGCGCCATGAGTGCGTTCCTGCTTCCTCTGCTTTACCTTCGGCTAAGGGTTGAGAAGTTGCTGTCGATGGTTGTTACGGTTGCTGCCGAGTCTCTGGAACCGGCGGTTGGGGAGCCCGCGTTGGTCTGCCCGTAAAATTCTTATTTAATATTCTTCGAGTATAGCAGCGGAAAACTGCGAACTAACGCGCGCATGCCAACTCACGGCTGATTTTTTTCTGCAACATTCGATTATCGAACTGACGAGAGAACTCGCTGCACTACATCTCGTGCAACTTCGCTGGATGAAACTGAATTCACCACTACATCTACCCTGCCGCACAGGTACCCCATTTGTAAATGCGAACCAATCTAGTCCGAATTCTCCACCATTCGCAAGACATTCTTCCGCTCCTTGCGATACCGTCAAAACATGCCGCATCACCGCAATGATCCACGCCCGCCGCGCTATGACTTCGCTCTCGCCTGTCGCGAACTCGCCGCCGCCGATCCCAGACTCGGCAAACTCATCGAACGCGCAGGCCCCTTCAAACTCCGCGTAGCCAGCACGCAATCCCCATTCGAAGCGCTCGTCGAATCCGTCATCTATCAGCAACTCCACGGCAAAGCCGCCGCCACCATCCATCGCCGCATGATCGAAAGCTTCCACGACATCTGCGGCATCGCCCCCAACGGAGAACCAGACCATCCCAGCCCGCAACACCTCCTCGACTGCCCCAACGAGCAGCTCCGCGCTGCCGGCCTCTCCAAAAACAAGATGCTCGCCCTCCGCGATCTCGCCGCAAAGACCATCGACGGCACCGTCCCCGATCTCAAACACATCCGCCGCATGTCCGACGAAGCCATCGTCGAACATCTCGTACAGGTTCGCGGCATAGGCCGATGGACCGTTGAAATGCTCTTGATCTTCCGCCTCGGCCGTCCCAACGTCCTCCCCGTCGACGACTACGGCGTCCGCAAAGGCTTCGCCCTCACCTTCGGTAAGCTCAAGCCCACCGACAAAGTCACTCCCATGGATCTCCCCAAACCCGACGTCATGCACCGCCGAGCAAAAAAATGGCAACCGTGGTGCTCCGTCGCAAGCTGGTATCTCTGGCGAGCCTGCGACCTCGCCAAACCCGCCGCCTCTACGGACTAGAGGGCATTCGGTTACTCTTGACGGGCTCCCACTGGAGGATCATGCAAGTTCGGCAGAACGTGGACACAACTCGGTTCAACCCTGAAATGACGCTTCCATACTCTCTTCGCATAAGCGACTTTCAAGTTGCTATGGAGGACGTTTACGATTTCTTTTTCGACGTAAACACCTTCTTTCTCGAACGAGGTCTGCCGCGGCTCGATGACCTTCTCCGGCCAGCGAATATGTCCGGCCTGCTCTCGGACATGCTCACCGCCAGCATCGCCAAACACTCTCGCACTCTCGTTCAGAACAGCTATCACAACGGACATCCCGATCTTTTGCTCAACGGCAAATACCCACTCAATAGCGCCAAGGCAGGGGCCGAAGGAGTTGAAATCAAAACAACGAGGAAGAAAGGCGGCGCGGTTGACACGCACGGAGGACGTGATCAGTGGATGTGCGTCTTCGTCTATGAGGTAGACACTGCTTCCGAGCCGGCACAAAACAGAAGGGCAATGCGTTTTACCGAGCTATACCTCTCTCACGTAGCTGCACTGGATTTTCGAAAGAACGCTCGTGGAGAGTTGGGAACTAGGACGGCGACCTTAGATCGGGATGGCATCAAAAAGTTGCGCGCCAACTGGGTCTACAAGCTCGATCCGGCTTAGCGGTTCGATCGCCTTCTCAGCCATCGCCGCGTACACCGGGTCTTTCTCAACTCCAATACTGGAATATCCGACGGCATTGCAAGCGGCCAGCGTCGAACCGGAGCCGGCGAACGGATCGAGTACAACTCCCATGCCAAGAGGCAAGGAAGCTAGCACCATCTGCCTGAGGAAAGACTGCGGTTTCAACGACGGATGATTCGCAATCTTCCTCTCACGCTGCGTCGTCGGGTTAGACCTGATCACATCCCCAAAGGGCCTGTCGCGCGAGATTCTTCGCCAGCCGCCAGTCTTCCAGAGGCGCAGATTGTCCTGCACCCGCCCTTCAAGTGGCTTCCTCGCTATCACCCATGGCTCCCACATCGAACGAGGCATCACGCTTACTCCGTTGAACTCCCGATGTGCATTCTTTGGCCTGTCGCCACCACGCATCGTCATAGTAAGGCGAACAATCGAGCCCCTCACCTCAAAGCCCGCACTAGCCAAAGCAGTCGAAACGATGTGCGACAAAAGCGGGTTGCTTGCAACCGCGACATTCGCACCCGGTACCAGCACCGGGTAGAGCAACCTCGCCCATGTTTTGAAGAACACCTGCAGCGTCGCACGATCATCATTGGTCAAGACAGTGAAACGAGGCAGCGGAGACCGTCGATGCCCATCGAACGAGGGTGGAATCCGCCACACCCCTCCCTTGCCCTTGCGTAATTTGCCCTGCTCTTTGGCCGTATATTCGTGAAGTCCGTAGGGAGGGTCCGTAACTACCGCGTGGATGCTATTCTCGCTCCGCCCTGCGAGCCAACTCATGCAGTCTCCAACGAAGAGCGTGCTACGACCGATCTGCCTCTCTCCCACATCCAACGCAGGCTTGATCTTCGGCGAACCTGAAGATGCCAGCGCATATCGGCCCTTCGCGGTTCGAACGAACTTTCCTGGGCTATTTAGATTCAGGTACGAACGAACCGAAGATGCCGGAACCTCCCCAAGTTCTCGCGCTAAGAAATCGTAGATGTCCTCCAGCGAGGAGCATCCCGTCATGCTCAGATAGTTGACTATCGAATCTCTGATCTGCCCAGGAGCAAAGCTCATTCCGCAAACATAACCTCTTGACGTCTAGACGTCAAGTTCAAGTTTCGTCAAACCATAAATGCGGGAATAGGCAGATGTCTACCTCACTGCATTTGCGATTGGAGGCGACCTCCTTCGAGTCACCTTCGACAAGGCACTGGCCGCAAGAATAAAAGGTTCGATCCTCATCTGAATATCTAAAATTCTCCTACCCCCTCGATTTAGCTTCATCTACTCGAAATTCAGTAAGTTTCCCTCTGCCGGCACACCCAACCCCAGAGGTCGCGATACTCTCTAACTGAGTACCTATGGCCAATCCCCGCGCCGCAGCGAAGTCCCCAACGCCGCAAGCAGCTACGGAAGCCGTGCGCTTCGTCTGCATTCACGGCCACTTCTACCAGCCCCCGCGAGAAAACCCCTGGCTTGAAACCGTCGAGGTCCAGGACTCCGCCGCTCCCTATCACGACTGGAACGATCGCATCACCGCCGAGTGTTACGCCCCCAACGGCGCCTCCCGCATCACCAATAAGCAGAACGAAATCATCCGCATCATGAACAACTACGCCCGGATGAGCTACAACTTCGGCCCCACCCTCCTCAGTTGGCTTCACGACAATGCGCCCCGCACCTACCGCATGATCCTCGACGCCGACAAGACCAGTGCCCAGCACTACAGTGGACACGGCTCCGCCATCGCCCAGGTCTACAACCACCTCATCATGCCCCTCGCCTCCCGTCGCGACGCCCTCACTCAGATCCGCTGGGGCATCGCCGACTTTGAATTCCGTTTCGGTCGCAAGCCTGAAGGCATGTGGCTCGCCGAAACCGCCGTCAACCGCAGCGTCCTCGATCTCATGGCTCAGGAAGGCATCAGGTTCACCATCCTCGCCCCGGCCCAGTGCGCCCGCGTTCGGCGGCTATCTACAGATTCTTCTTTGTTGTCATCCCGCAGCGCAGCGGAGGGATCTGCTTCTCCCTCTGCCGAACCACAGTCTAATGATCCCTGGATCGAAACCCCCAACGCCATCGTCGACCCCACCCACCCCTACCTCGTCCATCTCGACGAAGGCCGCACCATCGCCATCTTCTTCTACGACGGTCCAGACTCCCGCGCCATCGCCTTCGAAGGCCTCCTCAACAGCGGCGAAGACTTCGCCAACCGTCTCCTCGCCGCCTTCCATACGCCCTCGCTCGACGATCCCAACGCCGCCCAGCTCTCCCACGTCGCCACCGATGGTGAGAGTTACGGCCACCATCACAAGCACGGCGAGATGGCTCTCTCCTCCGCCATGCACCGCATCGAAGACGGTGACCAGGCCAGCCTCACCAACTACGCTGAGTTCCTCGAAAGATTTCCCCCTGCCTGGGAAGCCCAGGTCGACGAAAACACCTCCTGGAGTTGCCCCCACGGCATCGAGCGATGGCGCTCCAACTGCGGCTGCAACAGCGGAACCAAGCCCGGCTGGAATCAGGACTGGCGCGCCCCCCTGCGCGAAGCCCTCGACTACCTCCGCGACGCCGTCGCCCCACTCTCCGAACAGCTCGCCCGGCATCTCCTCAAAGATCTCTGGGTTGCCCGCGACGCCTACATTCAGGTCATCCTCGATCGCTCTCCCGCCTCCATCATCAAATTCTTCGACCAGCACGCCACTCGTCCCCTCAGCGAGATCGAGCGCATCGCAGCACTCGAACTCCTCGAGCTCGAACGCCACACCCAGCTCATGTACACCAGTTGCGGCTGGTTCTTCGACGAGATCTCCGGCATCGAAACCGTGCAGATCATCGCCTACGCCGGTCGCGTCATCCAGCTCGCGCACAAGCTATTCAGCGATCCAGCCCTCTTCGGCCAGTCCGGCGCGGATCTCGAACAGAACTTCCTCAACATCCTCGCCAAAGCCAAAAGCAATCTACCCGACATAGGCAACGGGGCAGAAGTCTATCGCCGCTACGTCAACAGCATGCAGATCGGTCTCGAACAGGTCGGCGCCCACTACGCCATCAGCTCCATCTTCCGCGCCTATCCCGAACACGGTGAGCTCTTCTGCTTCGACGTTCACCGCGAAAGTATGGAGACCTTCAACTCCGGCCGAGGCCGAGTAGCCGTCGGACGTGCGCTCGTCTACTCCCGTATCACAGAAGAGAACGAAGACATCTGCTTCGCCGTCCTCCACCTCGGCGACCAGAACCTCTCCGCCGCCGTCAAACGCTACAACGGGCAGGATCCAGCCGAGGTTGAAGCCTTCGCCCACTTCTCCATCGAGATCGGCATCGCCATCCGCCGCGCCAATCTACCCGAGGTCATCCGCCTCATCGATCGCTTCTTCGGCGATACCGCCTACTCCCTCACCTCGCTCTTCGCCGACGAGCAGCACCGCATCCTCAACACCATCCTCAACCAGACCATCTCCGAGATGGAAGACTCTCTCCGCAAGATCTACCAGGACCACGCCTCCCTCCTCCACTTCCTCACCGAAACCGGTATGGCAGCGCCGCCTGCACTCGCCTCTGCCGCGCGCTTCGCCATCAACGCCAGCCTCCGCCGCGCCATCGAAGCGGAGAACTTCGACGCCGTCGACATCGAAACTCTCCTCGACCGCGCCGCAGCCGATCAGATCCCCCTCGACACCCAGCTCCTCGGCTACACCGCTGGTCAGCGTATGAAGCGCGCCATGATCCGCCTCGAAGCCGCCGCCGCCGGTGACCCCTCCGCCGTCGGCGCGCTCGGCACCGCGCTCGTCATCACCGAAACCATCCACAAGATGCCCTTCGAAGTAAACCTCTGGCAGGCCCAGAACATCTGGAACGATCTCCTCCGCCGCAGCGACACCAACTACTGGACCGCCGAGTGGAAACAGGACTTCAAAAAACTAGGTCGCGCCATGAACATCTCCGTCGACGAACTCGTAATAGAAGAAGGCGTCAGCGCCTTCTGAATCCCGTCACAGAGTCTGCAGGTAAGGAGCTCAAATGGATCGGTCCGCAATCGGTGCTGCGATAGGAATTGCGTTTGGCTGCTTGTGGGGAGTCGTGGGATCTTCTGGCCTTCCCACTCGCTGGCGTTCGACCGCTTCTTTTCTCAGCATCGGAATCTCAACTGCGCTCTGCGTCGCAATTCTGATGATTCGCGCCCACCCGCAGGCCCTCACCTTTCGAGGAAAGATCTACCTTCTTGCTGTCTTGTTCGAGGTTGTGGCCATCGTCGTCGCAATCAATCTGCTGAAGTATTACAACCGCCCAGATCTTCTCCTGCCTGCAGTCGGATTCATCGTCGGCCTGCACTTCTTCGGATTGTGGAAGGCCGCAAATCAATCCATCTTTCTTTGGATAGCGGCGGCTATGTGCGTCCTATGCGCAATCTCCGCATTCCTTCCCACAGCAACCGAACCCAACGGCCTCGATCTACGACGAGTCACAACCGGCCTCGGCTGTGCCGTCGTACTCTGGACATCTTGCCTCTCCCGTTTCTCTGTGACATCTCAAAAAATAGCCGCGCCATGAATCTCACATAATCGAAGAACGTGTCAGCACCTTCTAACCACAACACTTCGTGCGACACCCCTTGTGCCCACCAGTTCTTACGCCCGAGAGAATTAAGGCTCCATTGTTGTTCGGTGATTTGCCTAATCATTGCCGCAATGCTCCAATAAAGAGGCGTTGAGACGACTTTTATCCATTGCATTGCTGGCAGTCTTCGGCCTGCCTCTCGTGTCTCCAATCTTTGCGCTCACCGCAACGAGCGATGCGAACCTGCCTGCATGTTGCCGCCGCAATGGAAAGCACCACTGCACAATGAGTGCCGAAGAAAGCACAAAGCTCTCTCCAGACACTCAGGCGTTCAGCGCTCCGCCGGAGCAGTGCCCCTACTATCCGGCATCCATCGTCGTCGTCCATAGTGAAGTCTTCACTCTCCCCGCCGCACAGGCGGTGTACGCCGAGCTGATCGTTCATCCTGCAGTCATTGCCCAGACTGAATCGAAGTTGCGTATCTCTCGCGCCCGTTCGCGACAGAAGCGCGGACCTCCCTCCTCCTTGTCTCTCTAGCTCCTGCATACAAAACAGTCGTCCAACCATCGCATGCATCGGTGTCTGGCGTCCTGGACTCCTCATACGAGATCCACCTGTCCTGCTCGTTCGCGAACCTCGTTCGCCTGCATCACTCCGGAGACATCATGTTTCAATTTGTACGAACAACTGCGCTACTCACCTTGATACCGCTCATGCTCTCAGCGGAAACGGTGCATGCGCAGGAAACCCTGACCAACGCCTCCATCACAGGCCGCGTGCTCGACCCCAGCGGAGCCCTCGTAGCCCACGCATCCGTCGAAGCTCTCGCCACTGCGACAAACCAGAGCTACACCGCGCAAACCGACAGCCAGGGCCGCTTTCGCCTACCCTATCTTCCCGTGGGCCAGTATCGGATCGGCGCGCAGGCCAACGGCTTCTCCCAGATCTCAAGAGAAGTGCAGCTCACCATCGGCTCAGCATTCGACATCACCCTGCAGCTCTCTGTCCTCACTGCCGACACCAGCGTTCAGGTAACCGGAACCGCGCCCCTCATCGAAGAGAATCGAAGCCAGGTCAGCCAGACCGTCCTCCAGCAGGAGATTACAGATCTTCCCTACGAAGGCAGAAACTACCTCGACCTCGCTCTCTTGCTGCCCGGCGTCTCACCCACCAACACCGCCAGCACCCAGACCCTCGCCGAAACCTCCGAGGTCGCCGGCCAGGGCTACTCCATCAACAGCCAGCGCAACTTCTCCAACAGCTTCATCGTCGACGGCCTCTCCGGCAACGACGACGCAGCCGGTGTCGCAGGAAACGTCTTCGGCCTCGATGTAGTCCAGGAGTTTCAGGTCGTCACCTCAGGAGGACAAGCCGAGTTTGGACGCGCTCTCGGCGGCTACTTCAACCTCATCACGCGAAGCGGGACCAACAAGCTGCACGGCACCGCATACGGTTTTCTGCGCAACCAGCGCCTCAATGCCGACAACGCACTCTCCGGAAACAAGCTCCCGGTGACACAGGGACTCTATGGAGCAAGCCTCTCCGGTCCGCTCCAGAAGGACCGCGCCTTTCTCTTCGGCAACTACGAAGAAGGCCGCCTCAACACAGCAGGCATCACCACAGTCACTCCTGCAAACGCTGCAATCATCAACACCCGCCTCACGGCCATCGGCTATCAGGCGCCTCTGCTTCCAGTCGGAACGTCAGCCACCAGCCTCTACCCCACGACCCTTCACACCGACACACTCTTCCTGCGCGGAGACCGCCGCTTCAGTCAGAACGATCAGTTCAACATGCGCTACAGCCTCTACAAACTCTCGAGCACTAACGCCCGAGGCGTAGGCGGTCTCAATGAAGTCAGCAACGGAACCTCCGTCTACGACACCAACCACACCGTAGCCCTCAGCAATATCGCCACCCTGTCGGCCCACACCTTCAACGAGACCCGTGGCCAGTTCAGCTACGACGATCTCAACGCTCCACCCAACGATCAGATCGGCCCGGCGGTCACCATCTCCGGACTCGCCATCTTCGGCCGTTCCACCAACTCCCCAACCGCGCGCCTCAACTACCTCGGCGAAGCCGTCGACAATCTCGTCATGCAGCGTGGAGCGCACACCTTCAAGACAGGAGTCGATTTTCTCTACAACGACGACACCATCACCTATCCCCAATCCCTGCGTGGCTCCTACAGCTTCTCCTCTCTCGCAAACTTTCTCGCCGGAACCTACAACACCCAGGGCTACACGCAGAACTTCGGCACTCCAACCATTCAGCAGAACAACCCGAACCTCGGCTTCTACCTGCAGGACGAGTGGAAGGTCAGCCCCTC